>CAZFET010000109.1:0-8005 GCA_964517545.1 uncultured Burkholderiaceae bacterium | reverse complement strand
CTTGTCCATGCCGGTGGGCGTGGCGTGCACCAGCCCGCTGGCGCCGCGCAGCGCCGACGCCACATCGGCGACGGCGCTGGCGCGTGCGCCGGGATGCGCTTCGCCGATCTGCGCCGCCAGCGCGCGCGCGCGCGCGCCGTCGCGGTCGACGATCACGGTCTCGTGCGCTCCGAGCCGCGCCAGCGCGTGCGCGATCGCCGCTCCGGCGCCGCCGGCCCCCAGCAGCACCACGCGCGACAGATCGGCGCCGGGCAAGGCGCGCTGAAAGCCGTGCGCCCAGCCCGACACGTCGGTGTTGTGGCCGACCAGGCGCCCGCCGACGTCGACCACGGTGTTCACCGCGCCGATCTCGCGCGCCTCGTCGGACAGCGCGTCGAGCAACGGGATCACCGCCTGCTTGCACGGATAGGTGACGTTGAAGCCGGCGAAGCCCATCGTGCGCGCGGCCTCCACCAGCAGCGGCAGCGCGGCGGCGCCGCGCGGCGAGCGGTCGAGGTCGATCAGCTGGTAGTGCAGTCGCAGGCCGTGGTGACGCGCCTCCTCCTCGTGCAGCGCCGGCGTCAGCGAGCGCTGGATGCCGGCGCCGACGAGGCCGAGCAGGCGCTTCGGCGCCGCCACCGCGGCGGCGGCGCGGCCTTCGTGGACGATGTCGGTCATTGCGGTCGTGCGGCCCCGTGTCGCGTGCGCTTCAGCGGCGGACCTTGGCCAGTTCGGCCTGCAGCTCGGCCACCGTGGCCGCGATGGCGGCGCCGTGCTTGTCGATCACCGGCTTGAGCTTCTCGCGCAGCCTGGCCTGCTCGGCCGGCGAGAACTCGGTGACCTGCATGCCGGCCCTCTTCAGCGCGTCGAGGTGGCCGGCCGCCGACTCGCGGTTGATCTGGCGCTGGAAGCGGCCGGCCTCGACCGCGGCGTCCGCGATGATCTTCTTCTCCTCGGCCGACAGCCCGTCCCACACCTTCTTGCTGACGATCAGCGACTGCGGGTTGTACTGGTGGTTGGTCAGCGCCAGATGCTTCTGCACCTCGGCGAACTTGTTGGCCAGGATCACGTTGAGCGGGTTCTCCTGACCGTCGATGGCCTTGCTCTCCAGCGCCGCGTACACCTCGGGGAACGCCATCGGCGTGGGGTTGGCGCCCAGTGCCTTGACCCAGTCGACGTTGATCGCGTTCGGAATCACGCGCAGCTTCAGGCCTTCGATGTCCTCGACCTTCTGGATCGGGCGGCGGCTGTTGGTGATGTTGCGAAAGCCCAGCTCCCAGTACGCGAGGCCGACGATGCCCTTGTCCTGCAGCTTGGCGTGCAGCTTCTGGCCGAACGGGCCGTCGACCACCGCGTCGGCCTCCTGCGGGTTGGCGAACATGAACGGGAAGTCGAAGACCTCGAAGTCCTTGACCTGCGAGGCCAGGATGCCCGAGTTCAGCGCGGTGAACTCGACCGTGCCGCCTTGCAGCGCCGACACCGTGGCCTGGTCGCCGCCGAGCGCGCCGCCCGGGAACACGTTGACCTTGAGCTTGCCGCCGGACTTCTGCGCCACCAGCTCGGCGAACTTCGTCGCGCCTTGCTCCAGCGGATGGCCCTTGGGGTTCTGCAGTCCGAACTTGAAGGTGCGCTCCTGCACCTGGGCGTGGGCGATGCCGAGCGCGGCCAGCGCGAGCGCGGCGACGGCGGACTTCAGGAATGGGCGCTTCATGGGCATGTCTCCTCGCGGGGGATCGATGGGTCGGTGGGGAAGTCGGATCAGTAGAAGAGCTTCAGCGGCCCCAGCACGATCTGGGGAAAGAGCACGAGCAGGAACAGCACCGCGAGCTGCGCCGCCATGAACGGCAGCACGCCCACGGTCACCTCGTCCATCCTCATGCGGCCGATGCCGGCCACCACGTTGAGCACGGTGCCCACCGGCGGCGTGACCAGGCCGATGGCGTTGTTCATGATGAACAGCACGCCGAAGTACACCGGGTCGATGCCCGCGGCCTTCACCACCGGCATCAGCACCGGCGTGAGGATAAGGATGGTCGGCGTCATGTCCATCGCCGTGCCGATGGCGATCACCAGCAGCATGATCACGACCAGCAGCAAGGTCGGGTTGTCCATGAACGGCTGCAGCAGCCCGACCAGCTCGGCCGGCAGGTTGGCCACGGTGATGAGCCACGCCGAGACCATGGCCGCGGCCACCAGGAACATGATGACCGCCGTGGTCCTGGCCGCCGAGACGAACACGGCGTACAGCTACGCGAGGCTCAGCTCGCGGTAGACCACGGTGGCGACGAACATCGCGTAGACGGCCGCCACCACCGCAGCCTCGGTCGGCGTGAACACGCCCATCTTCAGCCCGACCAGCACGATCACCGGCAGCAGCAGCGCCCAGGTCGATTCGCGCAGGGCCTTCCAGCGCTCGGCCGCGTCGGCCTTCGGCGGCGGCACGATGTTCTCGCGGCGCGCCACGACGTACCAGGTGATCGCGATGGCCGCGCCCATCAGCAGCCCCGGCACGATGCCGGCCAGGAACAGCTTGGTGATCGACACGTTGGCCGCCACGCCGAAGATCACGAAGCCGATCGACGGCGGGATGACCGGCGCGATGATGCCGGCCGAGGCGATCAGGCCGCCGGCCCGCGCGCGGTCGTGCCCGGCCTTCACCATCATCGGCAGCAGCAGTGCGGCCAGCGCCGCGGTGTCGGCCACCGCCGACCCCGACAGCGCGGCCATCAGGCATGCGGCGAGGATGGTCACGAAGCCCAGGCCGCCGCGCACGTGGCCCACCCACGCCAGCGCGAGATTCACGATGCGCCGCGACAGGCCGCCCGCGTTCATGATCTCGCCGGCCAGCATGAAGAACGGCACCGCGAGCAGCGGAAAGCTGTCGGCACCGTTGATGGTGTTCTGCGCCAGGATTTGCGCGTCGAACAGGTCGAGGTGCCACATCAGCGCGACCCCCGAGACCAGCAGCGCGTAGGCGATGGGGATGCCCAGCGCCATGGCGGCCAGCAGCGCGCCGAGGAAGATGGCGACGGTCATGGCGCGCGCCCCGGCTGCGGACGCGCCAAGTCCTCGGACTCCTGCACCATGACCAGCTCGTCGTCGCGCAGGCGCCCGGCGAGCGTGCGCCACAGCTGGTGCAGTTGCAGCAGGCCGGCCAGCACCGCGAACACGACGCCGGCGGCGTAGACCACCGCCATCGGCAGGCCGGTGACCGGCGCCTCCACGCCGAGGTTGATGCGCGTCTGCGCGAGGCTGCCCTGCAGCAGCAGCACGTTGACGTACAGCATGGCGAGCTGCCCGAGCACGAGGCACGCCTTCTTGCCGCGCGAGGACAGGCGCGAGACCAGCACGTCGGTGCCGAGGTGCCCCCGCTCGTGCACCGCGATCACGGCGCCGAGGAAGGTGAGCCACACGAACAGCCAGCGCGACAGCTCCTCCGACACCGTGATGCCGGAGTTGATGGCGTAGCGCAGCACCACGTTGCCGAACACCATGACCACCATCGCGGCCAGCGCCAGCGCGATGAGCGCGGCAAGGGCGCGGCAGCAGGCACTGGCGATGCGATCGGCGACGGGCACGGCGACTCCTCGCGCCCCCGGCCGTGGAGTCACGGCGCGCCGGACGCGGCGCGGACTGAAATGTACGAACTGGTTAGTTTTCCGGAATGCGTGGAAACCCGCGCCCCGGAAGCGAGGTCAGCGCCGGCAGAAGCGCACCACCATCTCGACGATGTTCTCGCGCCGCGCCACCAGCGCGGCCGGCGCGTCGAGATCGCGGCGGAAGATCAGCGAGAACGTGTGCTTGTTGGCCACGTTGAACACCGACAGCGCGCTGATCGACGCGTGCAGGTCCACCGGATCGATGCCGGCGCGGAACACCCCCGCCTTCTGCCCGCGTTCGAGCACCGAGCGCAGCCCCTCGATGGCCGGCACGTTGAGCTTCTGGATCAGCTTGCTGCGCGCGAGGTACTCGCCGCGATGGATGTTCTCCGTCATCACCAGGCGGATGAACTCCGGGTGCGCGTGCTGGTAGTCGACGGTGAAGGCCACCAGCCGGCGCAGCGCGTCCTCGGGCGGAAGATCCTCGAGGTGCAGGCCCGCCTCGATCTCGCGCATGCGGCGGTACGCTTCTTCGAGCACCGCCACGTACAGCCCTTCCTTGCTGCCGAAGTAGTAATAGATCATGCGCTTGCTCGTGCGCATGGCGTCGGCGATGACGTCGATGCGCGCCCCGGCCAGTCCCTTCTCGGAGAACTCGCGCGTGGCCACCTCGAGGATGTCGGCCATCGTGCGCTCGGGGTCGTTGGTGCGCGGCGGCGTGGCGCGCGTCTTCGCCGCGGCGGCTCTCGCGGCGGGCGGCTTTGCGGCAGGCGGCTTCGCGGCGGAGCCCTTGACGGCGGAGCCCTTGACGACCGACGTCCGCGCGGCGGACGTCTCGACGGCCGGGCCCGAGCGCACGCCACCGCCCGCGCGGCGGGCACGTTGTACCGGTTCGTTCATTCGCGGGAGTGTAGGCCGCCGCGACCACGGGCGGTCAGCGCGTCACGGCGCGCAACCCGCATGGGCTGCCGGGGCGTGGTCGAGCAGGTCGGTGTCGCCGATTGCAGAGCGCGCGCACGGGGCGCGCACGAGGCGCGATGCGCACGTCGATCGCGTGCACGCGCCGCCGCGCGTGCGGCGCGCCCGACACGTCAGCCGGCGTCCTTCGGCCGAGGCTGCGGACTCACGACCTCGGCGGGCAAGCGAGGCTGCGTGCGACGGACCGCCTGCTTGCGGACCTGCTCGTTCACCCGCTCCCACTCCAGTTTGTCGGTCCTCTCGTGCTGCTGCGGGAGCGGTGCGGCCCTGCCCTGCGCCGGCCTCGACGCCGCGGGAGTCGCGTCGGACCGCGACGCGTCAGCCGACACCGCGGCGGTGGCTGCGAAGAGACAGAGGCAGGCGACGAGGATGCGGTTCATCACTGCTTCCTCCACTCGACGCCGACCAGTGGGGCGGCATCGGACGGTTCGGCTCGGTCGGACTCTACGCCTCCGAGTTGCACGGACACTGACACGGTGTCGATAGACCCGCATCGCACGGCGGGTTACCCCAACCCGACCAACGCAGACGACCCCGTCCGGCGGCAGCGACTCAAGGGACCCCGAAGCCTTCGACCTGCACGCGATCAACTCCTGGCTCACCGAGATCAAGCTCCGATCGTCAAGAGGGCCTCGAGGCTACGCTTACATCCTGCTCGAGTCGCTGGCGTGCGAAGGCGCTGGAAACGACCAGGGGCGGCACATGGGTCAGAGAACCTCTTGCCCGTCGACCCGCTCCCCATTCACGCAGCGGCGCAGCACGTCGCGTGCCGCGTGGCCGGAGTGCCACGTCAGGTCAAACACCTCCCTGCCTTCGTACTGAATCCGGAACCGCAGCCGGTCCTCCATCGTCGCCAGGGCGGCATCGATCGTGGGCACGGCGAAAGAGAGTTCGTCGGCCCGAGGTGCGATCGTGCGATTGAACGCGGTCACGGTCGCTGGCGCACCATCACCCTGCTGCAGGCTGACGCGCAGCTTGCGCACCTGCTGTGGATCGTCGGGGTAGGGGAAGCCGGTCTTGGACTCCACGCTGACGAAGTTGAGCAGGGCGCCGCGGTAGCCGCCTCCGGGCCCGATCAGGCTGATCATCTGCGAATCCTTCCAGAACACCGCGGTGCAGGCCTCGCCGGGCTTGGCGTCGGGCTTGCCCTGGAAGAACTGCCAGTAGCCCTTCTTCATCTTCTGGTAGCGCGGGTCATCCGTCACCCGGCGCTTTGACGACTCGATGGCACGGGCTGCGGCGATCTCCTTCTTGGCCGTGGACACGAGATCGGCCATCGGGTCGTACCCGGCGCCGGCCGCCTGGGCGCGAGTGGCGAAACCGGCCACGAGCAGCAGGCCCAGGAACCTGAGGAACACGTTCATCGCGGTGTCTCCAACAAGCCGATGCAGGCGAATCGCACCTGCCCCTGATTCGAACCGGCCCAGATGCGCACATCGCCTACCCGATAGACCTGCTGCGCGTCGGCCAGCATCACGAACTGCACGTTGCAGCTCTCGTACAAGCCCTCCTCCCAGACCGCCCCCTGTCGGTTGCCGACCACCACCCGCCGGTCAAACTCGCGGCCGTAGCTGAGAAAGCGCAGGCCGCCGGACTGGCTCACCGCCGGCGCGCCCAACGCACTGGCGACTTCGGCCTCGCTGCGCCCCTCCCACACCGACAGCATCAGCGACTCGTTGCGCGTGAGCCGGCGTCCCTTGCGCAACTCCGCAGCCCGACGCTGAAGGTCGAACTCCTGGTCCATGCGCTGCAGGTTGGCCTCCAGCTGCGGCTTGAGATCGCTGGCCAGCTTGTCGTACTGCTGCCGAACCGCCTCCAGACGCTCGCGATGGGCTTCGCGTTGCTGCTGCGTCGGCCGGCTCGACCAGCGGCCCGAAGGGTCGGGGCGCGGCGCGTCGAACCAAAGCACGCCCCAGCTGAAGTTGAGGAAGTCCGGGGCCGTGCCCGAGGCAAGAGGCTGCATGCCGACGGGCAGCCCCACCTTGGCCAGCTCACGGTCCAAGGCGGCCGGATCCTTTGCCTGCCGGGCGGCATTCACGAGGGCACTGCGCAGCAGGTCTTCGTGGCAGGCCAGCTTGTGCAGCTTGAGCAGGACCGGCGAAGCCGCCTCACGCCACGGCCCGGCACTCAACGGGGCGGACTTCAGGTCCTCGCGACGCAGCATCCAGCTCTGCTCCCCAAGCCGGGCCCGCACCGGCGCGTCGGCGGCGGGCTGACTCGGTGGCGGTTTGCCGGGTTGCAGGCTGAACTTGTTGACGCACTCGAACTGCAGGCGCAGCACGCTGAACTCCGGACGATCGGCCTGCTCGTAGACCACCACGGTGTCGAGCTGGCGGACGCTGGTCGTGCCGAGGAGCTTGTCCGGTGGTGTGCGGTCGGCCACCACCGTCACATCGGCGTAATACGCTTCGCGCGAGCCGGGTTCTCCCTGCACATGCACGAGCAGCGATTGCGCCCAGCCGGCCTGGGCGCCCGCCGCGAGGGCGACTATGGCGGCGCCTGCACCGATGCGCTGCGCGATCACAGCCGCGCTCCTGCGTGCCCCGGCAGGCGATGCCAGAACGACTCGATGGCGGATGCGGTCTCTTGCGGGGCCTCCAGTTGCGGCCAGTGGCCGATCGCCTCGAAGGCCACGACGTCGGTGTCCGGCGCCCAGCGCAGCCACTCTCGCACCATGTGGGCTCCGGAGTTGGGGTCGGCGCTGCCGTTGATCAGACGCAAGGGGAGTTGACTGCGCAACAACCCGCCCTGCAGTCGCTCGCGTTGCGCACACTCCGGCCGCCAGAAGCGCCCGACGACATGTGCGACGCGCCGGCCGCCGCCCTGCTCGAAAAGGGCCCAGTAGTCATCCAGCAAGGCCGTGGAAGGCTGCGTCCGGGGACCGAACAGACCACGGATCACACGGTCGAAGGCAGCCCTGGGAACGCGCGGACCCAGGCAGTCACCGATCGGCGTCGCCAGCAGGCGCTGGATGGGTCGCGGCCGGTACGCATCGGCACAGAGGGCGCCGTTCATCAGCACGATGCTGTCGAAAGCCGGAAGCGATGGATCCGTGTGACGCCTTGCCACCATCTCCTGGGCCACCCGGACGCCGAGGTCATGGGCCACCACGTGCACGCGGGTCACGTGCAACTCCTGCAGCAACGTGTCCACGCGGCTCGCGTGCATGGCCAGCGAGTAGTCGTGGCGAAGCGGCTTCTCCGAGAAGCCCAGACCCAGGAAGTCGGGGGCGATCAAGCGGCGCCCGGACCGGAGCAGGGGCCACACCGCATGCCAGTCGAAGGACCCCGTTGGATAGCCGTGCAGCAGGAGCACGCAGGGCCCTGCCCCTTCGTCGCGGTAGAACATGCGCGTGCCCTGCGCGCCGGAGAACCGACCACGCGCGCGCCAGGCTTCGAGATCGGCGCTCAGCGGGCGAGCCACAGCGTCCATCCGATCGCCAGCGCCAA
>CAZFET010000108.1:9788-10494 GCA_964517545.1 uncultured Burkholderiaceae bacterium | reverse complement strand
GCCAGGGCGATGGTCGAGCCGAGGTGGTCGCGCAGGCGCCAGCGGGGCTGGCGCGTGGCGGATGCGGCCGGTGCGACGCTGGTGCCGGCGATGCGCTCCTCGATGAAACCCAGGCCCATCGGCAAGGCGGTGCGGACGATGGTCGTGCCGGAGGCCTGATCGATCTCTTTCTCGATGGCCCCGGCGTACCAGATCACGCTGCTGGGCGCACCGGGGAGCCCACCGCTCAGCGGTGTGACGGTCTGCCGCACGCGCTCGTGCGCCGGGCCGTAGTCGAAGCCGGTGCGCTGCACCGCACTGGCGCCGCTGAGCTTGTCGATGCGCTGCGGCTGGTTGAACGACGTCCACGCGTAACTGCGCCCCAGGCCCTCCAGCAGGTTGCCGTTGGCGTCATAGGTGAACGCAGGGTTGGTGAGCCCGGCCACGTTGCCCGCGATCGAGGTCACCGCCTTGGTGAAGAAAATCGGCAGCTTGGGCTCGATGTCCGCCGCTTCCGGTTCGGCGACCCGTTGGCGCATTTCCACCAGCTCATTGATGAGTTGCTCGGTCGTTCTACATTCGTCTTTCATCACACACGTCCTTGGGAAGTTAGGCGCTCACATTCTACTGGTTCATGGCCGCCACAATGCCTTCGGTCAGCCAGAGTTCAACGGCGGAAACGCCTCTCTTGCAGGCATCCTCTATGGCCACCCGCTCGTCGGGTTCG
>CAZFET010000108.1:0-9778 GCA_964517545.1 uncultured Burkholderiaceae bacterium | reverse complement strand
TGCGGCCGCGAGCTCTGTGCTCCGGTGGGCGGATAGCCGTACGTGCCCACGCCGCCCTTGGCGGTGATGTTGCCGATCGCGTCGTAGCTGACGGTACGGGTGGTCGAGCCGACCGTGCTGCTCGTCAGCCGGTTGAGGTCGTCATAGCCGAACGTCTCGTTGACCTGCGCGCCGGACGTACTCGCGAGCTGACTGCGGCTGGTGAGGTTGCCGATGGTGTCATAGGCGTAGCTGTCGTTCTGGTGCGTGGCGCTGCCGGCACTGGCGCCGCTGGTGAGCGTCTGCAATCGACCGGTGTAGGCGTTGTAGCTGCGCTCGACCCGCAGGCCGTTGCCGAGCTGCTCGCGCGTGATGCGGCCTTCGCCGTCCTGTTGCAAGGCCTGCCAGACGAGCGTGCTGGCGCCGTCCCACCGATACCACTGCGAGAGGTAGCCCTGCGCGTTGTAGGACGGATAGATGCAGTTCACGGCGTTCGCGCCGCCGCCGCGAGGCATCCGATAGTGGCACTGCCACTCCGGCCTGGCGAAGCCATCGTAGGCGTAGTCGCTTCGGTAATCCCAGTCGAGGCTGATGGTCACGCTGCTGCGACGGCCGAGATTGTCGTAGGCATGCACGCGGCGATAGTCCTTCGTGCCGGCCACCCACGTGTAGGCCTCGGTGAGCTTGCCGATGCCCTTGGTGCCGCCGTCGTACTCCCAGCGACTGTCCAGGTCGGGCTCGAGGCGCTGGGTCATTCGACCGAGCTCGTCGAAGCGGTAGAAGGTCACCTGCCCTTTGGCGTCGGTCTGCTGGCGGGTCTGCCCGACGGGGTCGACGACGTAGCTCCACGTCCCGAGGTCGGGGTCGATCAGTCGTGTCTTGCGTCCGAGCCGGTCGTACTCGACGTTGATCTGGTTGCCTTTGGGGTCCGTCGTCCGAGTGAGATTCCCGAACGGGTCGTACAAGTAGCGGGTCGTGTAGCCGAGGTGGTCCGTCGCCCGCGACAGCTTCCCCAAGCCGTTGCGGCGCTCCGTGCGGGTCTGGTTCTTGGCGTTGGTGATGGTCACGCCGAGGCCGCTGTAAGCGAAGCGGGTGACGTCGTCGCCGCTGCCGGCCGCGTTCGGCGACCGCATGAACTCGACCCGGCCGATCGGGTCGCGCTGGTACAGGGTCCACACGGGCGGCTGCGCGCTGAACCTGGGACGCGCGACGCGCTGCAGGCGGCCGTGGGCGTCGTACTGCCGTTCGCTCAAGACAGGGGTGCCGTCCAGACTCCAGCTCCAGCCTGCCACCGGGCGGCCGAGCGAGTCGCCGAGCGACTCAGCGGGTACGCTCGTCTGCGCGCTGCCGTGCCATTGCTGCGTGATGGTCACGAAGACTGCACCGTTGCCGCAGTTGGCGGTGCACTGGCGGTACGCCCAGCTGGTGGCGGTGCCATCGGGCCGCGATTCGCGCACCTTGCGTCCCCAGCCGTCGTACTGCCAACTGGTCGTCAGAAGGTTCGGATCGGTCACGCTCACGAGGTTGCCGCTTCCGGCATCCCAGGTACGCAGCTCCTCGTGATTCCTGGCATTGCGAGCGGCCGTGACAAATCGCGATTGAGCGTCCCAGGTCAACGTCTCCACGCGTGACTTTGCGCCTTCGCCCTGAGCGCCACCGATCGGGTCTTGCCATGCGGTCGTCCGCGTGAGTACTGCGCCCCGCGCATCGCGCGTGTACTCGGTGGTGACGCGCAGCGTGGAGTCGTCGGGCTCGACGATTTCCTTCTTGGGCAGGCCGTCCTTGATGAGTCCTGCGCCGTCGAGGTCGTACTGGATCTCGATCTTGCGGGTGACGCTCACCGTCCCTTGGGCGTGTGCGGCGCCGGCCACGCATGTCGCCAGCAGCGGGGCGACCAACGCCACCTTCCAGAGCAGCGTGTTCAATTGCACACCCCTGACGAGCTGGTGGACGCAGTCATCGACACGGTGACGGTCGATGCTCCTGTCCCAGTGATGCTCAGCGTGCCGTTGCGGCTGCCGCCCGTGCACGCGGCCTGGTAGCGAACCGCGAGCACACAACTGCTGCCGGCACTCAGCGACCCGCCGGACACGCAAGTCGAGCCCGTGACACCGACCGAGTAAAAGCCGTTGTTGACGGTGCCGCTCGTGTAGCTCACGGACCAGCCGAGCGTGGTGGCCGTTCCTCCGATATTGGACACCGTGATGTTCTGGATTGCGGACTGGTTGCCCTTGCCGATGGTCCCGAAGGCCAGCGACACGGGACTTCGCGCGAGTGCCGGTGGGCTCGCGTTCACGGTCAGGTTCACCGATGCCGTGCCTGCGGTACCGGCAGGCGTGGGTGTCGCGCTCAGGGTGCCCGAGTACGTACCGGGCGCTGTTGCGGTCACGACGGTGACCGTTCCACAGTTGACGGCACCGCCTGCACACGACGCGGGGCCGCTTCGCGTGGTACCGCTCGGTGACGAGTACGCAATGGACGTCGCCGCCGTCTGCCCGGTGTTTCCGAGCGTGCAGGTCATCGTGGCGGCTGTGGGTGACGTCGTGGGCGACGTGCTGCTGCAGGCTGTCAACGTCAGCGCGGGCGGCGTCGCGGAAACAGTCAGCGCGACGCTGGCCGATGCGGCCGTTCCTGCGGGTGTCGGAGTGGCAGTCAAGGTGCCGGAGTAACTTCCGGGGACCGTGCTCGTCGTGACGGTCACGGGGCCGCAGTTCGTGGTGCTCGCTGCGCAGGACGACGGGCCGCTCGGCGTGGTGCTTGGCGGCGCCGCATACGTGACCGACGTTGCCGCCCCGGGACCTGAGTTCCCCAGTGTGCACGTCATCGACGCGGCGGTCGGCGACGTCGTGGGTGTGACGCTGCTGCAACCCGTGAGCGTCAGCGCCGGCTGCCGCGGATTGACTGTCAGGCTGACGGCGGCCGACGCGCCCAGTCCTGCAGGCGTGGGAGTCGCGACCAAGGTGCCTGCGTAGGTTCCTGCCGACGTGCCCGTCGTGACGGTGACGGTGCCGCAGTTCGCCGCGCCCGCGGAGCAGTTCGTCGGGCCAGTCACCACGGTGCCGGCCGGTGAGGTGTACGCGATCGACGATGCAACCGTCTGCCCCGTGTTACCGAGCGTGCAGCTCATGGTCGCCGCAGTCGGCGACAGTGTCGGCGTCGTGCTCGTGCATGCGCTGAGCGTCAACGTGGGCGCTGATGTCGTCGTCCCGGCTTGAGTCGCGCTCTTCGTCGTCGTTCGGGTCTTCAGAAGGCCGATCAACCAGTTCGACGGCTGGTTGTAGTAGTCGTTCGTCGTCGTCGTCACGAACTGCTCGCTCACGCCGTCGACCGGGGGCGTGGTCGTCGTCTGGGTGGTCACCAGAACATTGCCGTAGCTCGGGTCGATGCCGGTCGGTGGAGCTGGTATCGCGGTCGTCGTGGTGGGCTTGCTGCTGCCGTCCAGATCGTTGCCGCTAACCTGGCTCGAGCTCAGATACGTTGCCGTGGCCCCGCCTGCCGTCGAGTAGGTCGACCACGTGTTGACCGTGCGGCTGAGCACGATGCCGAGCTGCTCGTGCTTCGACTCGACATCGAGCGGCAGCCCGATGGTCGGAAACGTCTGGCTGGCCGTCACCGTGGTGACGATGCGGTTGATACCATCGACAGGGGTGAAGGTGCGGACGACCTCGAAGCCGAGCGCGCCGCGACCGCTCGCGTCGATGCGGTGGCCCTCGTACTTGTAGACCGTCGAGATCCAGCCACCGAGGCCATTGGCCACGCGCATCGCCGAGACGACCGGCGCGCCGCTGTTGACGTTCACTTTGGGGTACGCGAGGACTGATCCCCGCGTGTAGACACCCGGATCGTGGAGCCCGCGGTACTCGAACTGCGTGACATGGCCGACCCCGTTGGTCACGCTGGCAAGCAGATCGGGAAAGCCGCCATGACCGGCGAGATTGACATTCCAGTACCCCGTCGTCGGACTCGTCTCCACGTAGGCAGCACGATCGATGCGGCCATCGCCGTTGAAGTCGCCCCAGTGTCCAAACACGTTCGAGCCGGCCCAGGGGCTGCAGGCGTATGCGTATTGATCGGCGTTGCCCGCGCCAAGCGACGTCACGGAGAGCTGACAGACTCCGGTGGGCAGGTAGACGTCCAGTCGACCATCTCCGTCAGCGTCGCCAATGTGCTGCACGCCGCTGGTGGCTGCCGAGACACCCGGCAGGTTGATGCAGGAGAGAAGTTGCGTGCCGTCGTTGCGGCAGACCTCGACCTTGTCCACATCGCCGGCAGCTGCGCCGAACCCGGTCACCACGTCTCCAAGGGGGACTGGAGCATCCGCGTTGAAGTCCACGAATCGTCTCGCTCCGGGCGATGCTTCGACATCGAGTTTGACCTTGCCAGTCGACGGCAGGCCAAACCCGACGAATCCGGTATCGGTGGCTCGCCGTCCCATCCAGCTGCCGGGTGGGTAGACGGAAGGATCGCTGCGCGTGCCGACCAGTTGCACGAAGTCGGTTCGGCCGTCGCCGTCGAAGTCTCCGCTCATCTGGTTGCGCTGGAACGCGGTGATCGTGCCCTCCGTCAGCAGCGCTGCGTAGTACATGAACAGGTACGAGCCCGGGTAAGGCTGGCACGTGCCACCCTCGAACCCCGATCCGGTGGAGCGGCAGATGTACTCCTCTCCAGTCTGTTTGCTCGCGAGCGCGACGTCGTCACGGCCGTCACCGTTGAAGTCGCCGACGAGATGTCCCGATACGTCACCGTCGAAGTAGTTCGTCGCGCCGCGACCGGCCCAGGACGAGCAGGTGAATCCGACGCCGGTGCTCAAGCACATGGTCCAGTTGCCCGGGCCGTCGACCTTCGGGTACACGGCGATGTCGGTGCGCCCGTCGCCGTTGAAGTCGCCGACGGCCGTGTCCTTCGTTTCCGCTGCGGGGCCGGTCCATGTCTGGCACGAGAAGGCCGCACCACCGCCGAGGCAGATCTGCCAGTTCGAAGTCCCGTTGCCGCGCGCCAGGTCCGTGGCGCCGTCGCCATTGAAGTCGCCCATGACGACCTGAGTCTTGATCTGCTGCGACTTGGTGCCGTGTGTCGTCGTCGACTGGAACGCGACGGCTGGGCCGCCCCAGTTGCCGCTCCCTGCAGCGCTGAACGTGTTCTGGTTCGTGTCTCGAGTCGACCATGCGAAGGTCGTAGCTGGCAGACAAGCGCCGACCCCGTCGCAATCGGTGATCGAACTCACCAGGCTGCGCCCGTTGACGGGGTTCGTCGTGTAGCCGATTCGGTAGTCACGGACCAACGTGTTGGCGCCGCTGATGTTGGTTCTGGTCCTGACAGACGTCAGGCGCTTCGTCAAGGTGACGCGGCTGCCGGCGACGAAACCGAGCTGGATGTCGGGACGGCTCTCGTAGACGAAGTCCACCGCGTTGTAGGGCGCGAGCACCGGTGCGTTGGCATTGCCCGTGTACAGGATCGTGCTCGGGTAGTACTCGCCCAAAGTGGTCGTGTTCGACTCGGTGTATGTGATCGCGTAGTAGTTGCCGCGGCGGTCTTCGACACGCGACAACGCCCAACTCATGACGACCGACTTGCCTTGCGCCTCGAGCGTCGAGTCGGCTGTGCCCCCGAATGACAGGATCAGACCCGACTTCGCGTAGACCTTCCACGAGTCCGGCCCTTTGGCGGTATCGGTACCGAACGACTCGACCTTGCTGAAGGAGTCGATCTGGGTGCGATAGGTGGCCGCTGCTCCGTGTGTACCAGACACCCTCAGCAAGCGCTGACCGTCGAGACAGAACTCGTCGTCGGCTGTGAGCGAGATGCCGCGGCGTACGCCATCCTGAACCAGCGTCTTCGGGCAGCGCGTGATGACGGACAGACCGCTGACGCTCCAGCCCTGCCCAAGCAAACCCATGCCCGCTTGGCTCGAGTACTCGAGTGACAGGCTTGGCGCCATGCCGGACGTGCCGGGCGGCACTGCAAGGGGTATTGAGTACGCGGAGGCGCCGGAGGCACCGACGTTGGCGGCGCCGCTCAGGCTGCCGGCGATTGCATTCGGGAGATTCGGAGGCTGGATCGCGACAGCCGTCTGCGCAATCGCAGCGTCCATTGGCAGGAAGGCCAGCACTGACGCCAGCGTCGCTGCAGCAGCGGCGGACGTCAAACGCGACCGCGGGAAGACTGGAAATGGAAGTCGAGCTTCATGCCACGCGCGGGGGGCATGACAGCTCGCGCCGAATCCGCTGATAACCACGGCGACCTCCCCTGGTCCGCGTTTCTTGTGGCGCGGAAGCGTGAGGGTTCGCGCGACAAATGGCTATCCCTAGGTTGTCACGGCGTCAGGTGTGAGTAGGGCCACGACGTGAAGGCCGCGGCGTTGCTGCCGCGCTTTCACGGCACGTGAGCAGAAGCCGCACGTTCCCGATCAATGCGCCCGCACCACCCCCGCCCCGCGCGCGGCGCCGATCTGCAGCGCCCCCGCCGTGCTGCCCTTGCCGGCGCGCGCCGGCGGCTTGCACAGGCCGCACACGAAGTGGCGCGCGATCTCGTGCGGGTGGGTGACGGAGTGGCCGCCGCACTGGCTGCACGCGGTGGGCGTGAGCATGCCGTTGTCGACGAACTTCACCAGGCGCCAGGCGCGGGTGACCGACAGCAGCGGCTCCAGGCCCTGCGCCGCGGTCTGTTCGAGGTACAGGCGGTAGGCCTTGATGACGGTGTCGATCTCGTCGATCGCGGCCACCTTGTTCAGGTACTCGTGGATGTTGAGGAACAGCGACGCGTGGATGTTCGGCTGCCAGGTCATGAACCAGTCGGTCGAGAAGGGCAGCTGGCCCTTGCTCGGCGAGCGGCCGGCGACTTCCTTGTACAGGCGCAGCAGGCGCTCGTAGGACAGGTCGGTCTCCGACTCCAGCACCTGCAGCCGCGCGCCGAGCTGGATCAGGGTGACCGCGCGCTCGATCTGCTTGGCTTCGGTGAGCAGGCTCTTGTTCTTCATGGCGTCGCTCCGTCAGGGCTGCCGGGGGAGGGTCAGGCGGCTTCCTGATGGCGCCCGGCCATCAGGATGGAAGCGTGCAGGCGCGAGACGCTTTCGTTGGCGGCGTTCTTGCCGTGGCTGGTGAGCAGGCCCCACACCACGTCGTCGTCCATGCGGAAGCGGCACAGCAGCTGGTTGCCCGACGCGATCTTCATCATCTGCGCCGGCGACAGGGTGCCGATCAGGTCGGCCGTGGCTTCCGAGATGCCCAGCCGGAACTGCGCCTGCTCGCGGTCGGCGCGGATCAGGCTCTGCGCCAGCATCAGGTACGACAGGTTGGCTTCGCGGATCTCGCTGAGGATCTGGTCGGTGGTCATGGCTTCCCTCTCGGCTATCGGTGTCAACGTGGAAGCCAGTGTGGTCCACGCGCCGCGCGGTCTCCATCGGGCGGGTTCGGTGGCTTGAGTCCCGCTTCTTCCGTGCGGCGTGTCAGACGGATTCCTACACGCCGCGCCCGCTCAGGCGGGCAGTGCCGCCTCGGCGTCGGCGGCCGGCTCGATGCGGTCGCGCCCCGCGGCCTTGGCGCGGTACAACGCGACGTCGGCCGCGTGCAGCAGCTGGTCGAGGCCGGCGGGCCGCTGCGGCGACCACTGCGCCACGCCGACCGAGAGCGTGCAGGCCAGCGGCCCGGCCGACGTGGCGATCGGCTCGGTGCGCACGGCCTCGCACAGCCCGGCGAGCCGCGCGAGCGCGTCGGCGCCGCCGGCGCCCGGCAGCAGCAGCACGAACTCCTCGCCGCCGAAGCGGAACACGCCGTCGGTCGCGCGCATGCGCCCGGCCAGCCGCGCGGCCAGGCCGCGCAGCACCTCGTCGCCCACGGCGTGGCCGTGCGCGTCGTTGATGCGCTTGAAGTGGTCGAGATCGGCCAGCGCCAGCGCGATCGGACGATGCTCGCGCGCGGCGCGGGCGCACTCGCGCTCGAAGAACTCGTCCAGCGCGCGCCGGTTGTGCAGGCCGGTGAGCGGGTCGCGCTGCGCCTGCTCGCGCAGCCGTTCCTGCAGGTTCGCGATGGCGAGCTTCTGGTGTTCGCTGCGCACCAGCGCCTCCACCAGCTCGGCCGTCAGGCGGTGGCGCAAGGTGACGTTGCGCAGGTACAGCAGCTCGCCGAGGCGGCGGTGGTGGCTGTACAGCGGCACGCAGTCGAGCTCGTACACCTCGCCTTCGAGATGGATCTCGCGCGCTCGCGCGTGCGCCTGCAGCGCGTGCGCGAGGGGCTCGCCGAGCCGCGGCCACTGCAGCAGCGGCAGGCCGGTCGCGTCACCGCCCGACAGGCGGCGCGCCGACGGGTTGGCGCCGACCACCCGCCGCGCGGTGTCGACCACGAGCACGGGATCGGGCACCGCGTCGAGCAGCGCCTCGTGCGCCAGCGGGGCCACGTCGAACAAGCGATGGCGCCGGCTCGCGTGGACGAACAGCACGTGCGTGAGCACGAAGCTGAACGGCGTGGGGTCGAAGCCGAAGACCGTGAACCCGAGCACGACGTACGACGCGTTGGCGACCCACGGCACGAAGGTGAGGGCGATCAGCCCGCGCAGCTGGTCGCGCAGCACGCCGTGCGCGGCGCGCGCCGCGTGCGCCACGACCGCCACGCCGAACAGCATGCCCGCGTAGACGTAGGTCGCGGCCAGCCAGAACAGCGGCCCGTGCTCGTAGCGCATCGGGGCGCCGGGCGCGCCGTCGACCGGCGCGCTGCCGAGCCCGTACAGCAGGTGGTGCGACGCGTCGGTGGCCGCGGCCGCGCCCATCGCCAGCGGCGGCAGCCACAGCGCGCAGATCCAGCGCCACGGCATCGGCCGCGCGTCGCCGCGCGTGTAGCGCCACAGGAACACCACCCACAAGGTCGGCGTGCCGACGATTGCCGGCCACGCGGCGCGCGCCCAGTCCATCTTGCACGCCGCGTCGACGGCCGACAGCTCGCCCGCCGCCGCCACGAGCCAGGCCAGTGTGGCGAGCTGGTAGGCGGCGAAGCTGCGATGTCCCGTGAAGCGGTCGCGCCGGCTCGCCCACGCGGCGAAGCCGATCGCGCCGGCGGCGATCAGCAGCGCCAGCCACGCGGCGGGGGCAACGACGAAGGCGCTGACGGAACAGGACTGCATGGTTCGTGGGGCGGACGCCAGCGCGGCCGGATGTCGCGTCGATCGCGCGACGGGCTTGTACGGAATCGGCACGCGGCGCGCGAACTTGAGCGCGCGTGCCGCTCAGTCTCCGGCGCGGTGGCGGCCGTGCTCGAAGCACCAGCGCTCGAGCGTGACGGACAGCGCATGGCGCGGGTGCACGCGGCCCGTCGCGGCCTGCTCGCCGTCGCCGAACAGCAGCACGGCGGTGTGCGGCGCGAAGCGGCGCGCCGCCTGCAGCAGCCGCGCCAGCGACGCCGCCACTGTGGCGACGTCGATCACGACGAGCCCGAAGCCGCCGCCGGCCAGCGCGAGCACCGCGTCGGCGGTGCCGCTCGCATGCACCACGCGCGCGTCGGGCGCGCACGCGCGCCACACCGACTCGACGGCCGCGCGCTCGCGCGGGTCGTTCAGCAAGGTGAGCACGTCCGGGCCGGGCATCGTGCGCCGCAGGCCGTCAACGGCGTTGCACGCGGCGCGTGCGGCGGCCGGTGGCCGGCGCCTCGTCATCCGCGCCCGCGCGAGTCGTGGCGGCGGCAGCGCCGGGCGCGAACATCGGCGCCCACGGCAGCGGGCCGGCCAGCAGGTCGGTCATGGCCTCGGGTGCGGCGGGGCGCGCGAACAGGTAGCCCTGGCCTTCGTCGCAGCCGAGCCGGCGCAGCAGCGCGAG
>CAZFET010000107.1:0-10525 GCA_964517545.1 uncultured Burkholderiaceae bacterium | reverse complement strand
GAGCTCGAGGACGTGCTGTCCGAGGCCTACCTTCAGGCCTGGCGCGAAGTGACCCGCTTCGACCCGACGCGTGGCAGCGCGGTGACGTGGCTGCTGACCCTGGTGCGCAGCCGCGCGCTCGACGCGCTGGAGCGGGCGCGCCGCCATCCGTCGGTCGCCGACGACGAGACGCGCGACGACGCGCCGAGCGACGCGCCGGCGCCGCCCGACCTGGCCGCCCGCGCCGAGCCCGGCTGCGCGTTGCAGCGCGCCTTGCTGGCGCTGTCGCGCGACGAGCGCTTGGCGCTGGCGCTGGCCTACTACCGCGATCTGCCGCACAGCCGCATCGCCGAGGAAACCGGCTTCCCGCTCGGCACCGTGAAGTCGCTGATCCTGCGGGCGCAGCAGAAGCTGCGCGCCCGGTTGGCCGCCTTCTCCTGATCCGCACGCCCGATCCGCACGAGCAGCCGACATGAACGACGCATCGCCGCCCCGCCCGCCCCCCGACCACGACGCGTCGGCGCCGCTGGACGCCGAGCTGCGCGCCCTGCTCGATGCGTCGGTCGCGCCGGAGCCCGCCGACGCGGCGCTGGCCGCGCGCGTGAAGCACCGCGTGCTGCGCCGCATCGCCGAAGGCGATACGCGGCTGGATCACACGGTCCAGCCCGACGGCGGGCGCTGGCAGCCGTTCGGCCGGGGTGTGCAGATCAAGGTGCTGCACGAGGCCGGCGGCGTCATGTCCTACCTGCTGAAGATCGCGCCGGGCGCCCAGGTGCCCGCGCACCGGCACCCGGTCGACGAAGAGTGCGTGGTGCTGGAAGGCAGCGTGCGGATCGGGCAGGACCTCGTCGTGCACGCCGGCGGCTTCCATCTGGCTCGGCGCGACGCGCTGCACGCTGCGATCAGCAGCGACGCGGGCGCCGTGATCTTCCTGCGCGGCGCCACGCCGGAGGCGTCGCACGTCGTCTGACGCGCGGCGCGCCCGGCGCCGGCCCGGCGGCAGTTCGCGACGCGCAGCGGCAGCCCGTCGCGTTGCGGTGACGGGGGATCGAGCGCTGCGGGCACACTGCGACGCCATGAGTGACGCGTGTCCAGGGATCGGGTCGGTCGGCGCGGCAGCGCGGCCGGGCCGCGTCGGATTCACGTGGCCCTTCGACAGGCTCAGCGCGAATGGGTGGTGGGGAGCCGTCGCCTCCCCGCTGCCGTTCGGGCTGAGCCTGTCGAAGCCCCCTCGCCCGCCCGCCCCATGCCGACCGCCCGCCGATCACCCGCCGATCACCCGCCGATCACCCGCCGATCACCCGCTGACCACCCGCTGACCCCTCGCCCGACCGCATGACCGCCCGCCCGTCTCCGCTCTGGCACGGCTTCGCCCGTCGCGGCGCGTACACCGTCGTCGCCTGCCTGGCCGTCGCGCTGCTGCTCACCGCGATGCAGCCGCGCCACTTCGGGCTGCACCTGCTGTACTCGCTGATCATCGGCCCGCTGTGCTGGCTGGCGGTCGACGGCGGCCGGCTGCTCGCCGCTCGACGGGTCGCGCGACGTGACCCGCAGGACGTGGCCGCGCGCGAGGGCTGGCCGGGCTGGGGCTGGATGGCGGCGGTGATCGTGGTCGGGGTGAGCGTCGCGTACACGGCCGGCCTCGCCGTCGCCGACGCGATCGCGGGCATCGCGCCGTCGACCGACGGCGTGGGCGCGTGGCGGCGCTTCGCCTTCCCGCTGCTGCTGTCGCTGGTGGCGTCGGTGGCGGTGACCGGCACGTTCCACCTGCGCGAGCGCATCGCCGCGATGCGCGCCGAGGCCGAAGCCGCCCGGCGCGCGGCCGCGGAGTCGCAGCTGCGGCTGCTGCAGTCGCAGCTCGAGCCGCACATGCTGTTCAACACGCTGGCCAACCTGCGCGTGCTGATCGGCACCGATCCGCCGCGCGCGCAGGCGATGCTCGACCGCCTGATCGCCTTCCTGCGCGCGACCCTGGGCGCGTCGCGCCGCACGGCGCATCCGCTCGAGGCGGAGTTCGCGCGCATCGCCGACTACCTGGCGCTGATGCAGGTGCGCATGGGGCCGCGGCTGCTCGTGCGGCTCGACCTGCCCGACGAGCTGAAGGCCGTCGAGGTGCCGACCCTGCTGCTGCAGCCGCTGGTCGAGAACGCCGTCCTGCATGGGCTGGAGCCCAAGCTCGGCGGCGGGCGTCTCGAGGTGGTGGCACGGCGCGACGGCGAACGGCTGCGCCTGAGCGTGCGCGACACCGGCGTCGGGCCCGGCGTGTCGCCGGCCGGCGACGGCACGCGCTTCGGGCTGGCGCAGGTGCGCGAGCGGCTCGCGGCGCTGCACGCCGATCGCGCCGGGCTGCGGCTCGAGCCGGCCACCGACGCCGAAGGCGGCACGGTGGCCTGCATCGAGATGCCCTGGCCGGCGGCGCCGCCCGCGACCGCCTCGGCGGCGCGCCCGGCCGACCAAGCGCGTGCATGATCGCGACGCCATGCCCAGCGACACCCCGGAACCCGCCCGAGCGACGGCGCTGATCGCCGAAGACGAAACCCTGCTGGCCGAGGGCCTGCGCGCCGAACTCGCGCGGGCATGGCCCGGGCTGCGCATCGTGGCCACGGTCGGCGATGGCGCCAGCGCGGCGCGCGAGGCGCTGGCGCGGCGCCCCGACGTGTGCTTCCTCGACATCCGCATGCCCGGCGCGAGCGGCCTCGAAGCCGCCGAGGCGATGGCCGAGGACTGGCCCGAGGGCGATCGCTTCCCGCTGATCGTGTTCGTGACGGCCTACGACCAGTACGCGCTGCAGGCCTTCGACGCGCAGGCCGCCGACTACCTGGTCAAGCCGGTCGAGCCCGCGCGGCTCGACGCCTGCGTGGCGCGGCTGCGGCAACGCCTGGCCGAGCGCGCGCCGCAGACCGCGCTGGCGAGGACCGTGGAGCAGCTGCGCGCGTGGCTGGGCGCGCCGCCCGGTGCGCCCGCCACGCCGGCCGCGCCGCCGCGGCTCGAGGTGCTGCAGGCGAGCGTGGGACCGACCGTGCACATGGTGCCGGTCGACGAGGTGCTGTACTTCGAGGCCGCGGACAAGTACGTGCGCGTGGTCACCGCCGAGCGCGATCACCTGATCCGCACCTCGCTGCGCGAGCTGCTGCCGCAGCTCGACGAGCGGCAGTTCTGGCAGGTGCACCGAAGCCTCGTGGTGCGCGCCCGCGCGATCGAGACCGCGCAGCGCGACGAGTCGGGCAAGGTGTTCCTGAAGCTGCGCGGCCGGCCCGAGCGGCTGACCGCGAGCCGGCTGTACGCGCACCTGTTCAGGGGCATGTAGGCGACGGGCCTTTCGACCGGCTCAGGGCGAACGGGTGGCGGGTGGCCATCGCCTCGCTTGGCCCTTCGACGGGCTCGTGGCGAACGCGTAGCGGGTGGCCGTCGCCTCGCGCGGCATCGCCGCGAGCGCCGCGGGGCAGGCCGACCCTCCGCATTCCGCGCCGCGCCGACGCCGCTTCGTCGCGCACCACGTCGCATCGTCGCGCCGGCGTGGCGACGGCACCCGCCGCCGCCGAGGATTCGTCGCACGCCAACCCGGAGCACGACGATGAATCCCCTGCTGCAACTGCTCGAGCGCCATCCGCTGGTGTTCTTCCACCTCGTGACGGCGGCCGCGGCGCTGGCCCTCGGCATCGTGATCATGATGCGCCGCAAGGGCACGCCGATGCACCGCGGCGTCGGCTGGGTGTGGGTGGCGCTGATGGGCAGCACGGCCGTGGCCAGCGCCTTCATCCGCGACTACCAGCTGCCGAACATCGCCGGGTTCACGCCCATCCACCTGTTCACCGTGTCGGTGCTGTGGAGCCTGCCGTACGGCATCTGGCAGATCCGCCGCGGCAACGTGCTGGCGCATCGCCAGACGATGCGCGGACTGTTCATCGGCGGCTGCGTGCTGGCCGGCGTGTTCACCCTGCTGCCGGGGCGATTTCTCGGCAGCCTGGTGTGGAAGAACGTCGCCGCGGTGCTCGCGTGAGCGCCGCGGCAGGCGCCGGATCCGCTTCGCCGTCCTTTGTCCCGCGACCTTCCTCGCACCCTTCACCGTCCACGGAGTCTTCCGACATGAGCACGACCCTCACCGACTCGCAGATCGAAAGCCGCGCCCGACGCCGCGTGGCCATCAAGTCCGGCTTCTACGTGCACGCGATCGTGTTCGTCGCGGTCAACCTCGGCCTCTACGCGATCGCACAGCTCACGCCCCATCCGCGCTGGCACGTCTGGCCGCTGTGGGGCTGGGGGCTGGGCCTGGCCATCCACGGACTGGTGGCCTTCGTGGTGCTGCAGGGCGACGGCCTGCGCGAGCGCATGCTCGAAGCCGAGCGCGAGAGGCTGCGCCGGCGCGGGTGACGGCCGCGCCGGCGGATCGAGAAGCTCGTCGAGCGATGCAGATCGACGACACCTCGATCACCGATCGGGCCGAGCTCGTCGAAGCCCCACCACCGTCGCGAGGGCTTCGACAAACTCAGCCCGAACGGACGGAATTGCCGTCGCGCGTTCTCGAAAGCTCGACAGGCGGCGGACGACGGACGATCGCTCGCTCAGTCGTCGTCCCAGTGCTTGTGCTTCTTCTTCCAGTGGCGGTGGTAGTGGCCCGGCGCCACGTACACCGGCGCGGGCTGCGCCACGTACACCGGCCGCGGCCTGACCACCACCACCGGCGGCGGCATGTACACCGGCCGCGGCACCACGTACACCGGCGGCGGCGCGTAGATCACGGGGGCCGGCTGCACGTACACCGGCGCGGGACGGTAGACGGGCCCGTTGGAGATCACGGTGCCGATCGACGAGCCGTACGAGTCCAGCGGCGCGTTGATGCCGATCGACCAGTACACGTTGCCGCCTGCGTGCGCGGCGCCGGCGCCCAGCGTGCCGGCCGCGGCCAGGGTCACGACGGCCAGCGCCTTGCGCGTGCGGGTGACGACGTTCTTCATGCTCGGTCTCCTTGACTGCTCGGGCGACGGCCCGCGATGGTTTGAACGCAGAGCCCCCGCCGTCGGTTCACAGCGGCGTGTTTCGCAACGTAAACGCGGCGGACCCGGTCGATAGAATCGATCGCATGTCAGCACCGGCACACAAGGACGACGGCGCGAAGCCTGCGAGCCACTTCCTGCGCACGATCATCGAGCGCGACCTGGCCGAGGGCCGCTGGTCGAACCGCCGCTTCGCCGGCCGGCCCGGCGACGGCACCCAGCACGCCGCCGGGTCACCCGATCCCGCGCGCATCCGCACGCGCTTTCCGCCCGAGCCCAACGGCTACCTGCACGTCGGCCACGCCAAGAGCATCTGCCTGAACTTCGGGCTGGCGCGCGACTACGACGGCATCTGCCACCTGCGCTTCGACGACACCAACCCCGAGAAGGAGGAGCAGGAGTACGTCGACGCGATCGTCGACGCGGTGCGCTGGCTCGGCTGGAGCTGGGAGTCGCACGGCACCTCGCACCTGTACTACGCCAGCGACTACTTCGACTTCATGTACCGCGCCGCCGAGTACCTGATCGAGACCGGCCACGCGTACGTCGACGAGCAGACCCCCGAGCAGATGCGCGCGAGCCGCGGCGACTTCGCGACACCGGGCACCGACAGTCCGTACCGCCGCCGCACGCCGGAGGAGAACCTCGCGCGCTTTCGCGAGATGCGCGCCGGCCGCCATCCCGACGGCGCGATGGTGCTGCGCGCGAAGATCGACATGGCCTCGCCGAACATCAACCTGCGCGATCCGGCGATCTACCGCATCAAGCACGCCACGCACCACAACACGGGCGATGCGTGGTGCATCTACCCGATGTACAGCTACGCGCACCCGATCGAAGACGCGCTGGAGCAGATCACCCACAGCATCTGCACGCTCGAGTTCGAGGACCAGCGCCCGTTCTACGACTGGACGCTCGAGCGCATCGTGCCCCTGCTGCGCGCGCCGCAGTTCGCGCGCGCGAAGCAGTGGCTCGAGCAGATCGAGGCGGCCGGCGTCGAGGCGGGCAAGGAGTTCGCGCTGCACTGCCACAACTTCGCGGCCAAGCTGTTCGCGAGCGAGCCCGAGGCGCGCCTGCGCGCGCTGTTCGCGAAGTGGGAGCGCGATCGCGACGCGGTGCTCGCGGACCTGCCTGCGTTCTTCGGGCTGCTGAAGCAGCACACGCACCAGTTCACGCCGCTGCTCGCGCACGCGCTGCGCAGCCCCGAGCGACCCGAGCCCTTCGACCTGCCGCACCAGTACGAATTCGCGCGGCTGAACCTCACCTACGTGATCACCAGCAAGCGCAAGCTCAAGGCGCTGGTCGACGAGGGCATCGTCTCGGGATGGGACGATCCGCGCATGCCCACGCTCGTCGGCATGCGTCGTCGCGGCTACACGCCCGAGGCGATCCGGCTGTTCGCCGAGCGCATCGGCGTGAGCAAGGAGCACAGCTGGATCGACTACGCGGTGCTCGACCAGGCGCAGCGCGACGACCTCGAAGGCAAGGCGCCGCGCGCGATGGCGGTGCTCGATCCGCTGAAGCTCGAGCTCGGCAACTGGGCCGAGGTGTTCGGCAGCGCGTTGCACCGCGAGCCGTGCAGCGCGCCGGTGCACCCGCAGCGGCCCGAACTCGGCACGCGCTCGTTCAGCCTCGGCCCCGAGGTGTGGATCGAGCGCGACGACTTCGCCGAGGTGCCGCCCAAGGGCTTCTTCCGCCTGTTCCCCGGCAACAAGGTGCGCCTGAAGTACGGCGTGGTGGTCGAGTGCACCGGCTGCCGCAAGGACGCCGACGGCCGCGTCGTCGCGGTCACGGCCAGCGTGGTGCCCGACACCAAGAGCGGCACGCCCGGCGCCGACGCGGTCAAGGTCAAGGGCACGATCGGCTGGGTCGGCGTGCACGAGGCGCTGCCCGCCGAGGTGCGGCTGTACGAGCGGCTGTTCACCGAGGCGCAGCCCGACGCGGGCGAGCGCGACTTCCGCAGCGTGCTCAACCCGCACAGCGTGCGCGTGGTGCAGGCCTTCGTCGAGCCCGGGATGGCCGGCGCCGACCCGGCGCAGCGCTGGCAGTTCGAGCGCCACGGCTACTTCGCGGCCGACCGCGAGGACCACGCACCCGCGCGTCCGGTGTTCAACCGCATCACCGGACTGAAGGACTCCTGGGGGAAGTGAGCGCGGCCGGCCAGGCCCTGCGCGATGCCAACGAGGGCGGCCTGGCGGCGGCCGGTCAGGACGAACGCCTGCGGCGGGCCCCCGCGGCCGCCCATCGACGGGTGCGACGCGCTGGCATCATGCGCGCCATGGTTGCATCCGGCAGAGGGCTCTCGCGCGTGTTCTCGCGCGTGTTCTCGCGCGTGTTCTCGCGCGTGCTCTCTCGCGCGATCCCGATCCTCGCGCTCGTGGCCGGCGCGATCGGGTCGGCGCACGCCGCGCCCGACCTGCCCCAGCCGCGCGCCGTGCCCGGCGGCGTCGCGCTCGTCGAGCTGGGCGCGTCGCCCGAGCGCCCGCGCGCGAACGTGAACGACGTGCCGGTGCTGGTAACCGGCGATCCGCGGCGCTGGACCGCCGTGGTCGGCATCGCGCTCGCAGCGAAGACCGGTCGCGCCGAGGTGCACGTGCAGCGCGCGGGCCGCGCGGTCCAGCGCATCGGCTTCGCGATCGAGCCGCACCGCTACGCCGAGCAGCACCTGAAGGTCGCGCCGCGCCACGTCGAGCTGTCGAAGGAGGACCTGGAGCGCCACGAGCGCGAGCGCGCGCACCAGGCGCAGGTGATCGCGACCTTCAGCGACGACCTGCCGCCGACGCTGCGGATGCGCCAGCCGGTGCCCGGCGCGCGCTCCAGCTCGTTCGGCCTGCGCCGCGTGTTCAACGGCCAGCCGCGCCATCCGCACGCCGGCATGGACATCGCGGCGCCCGTGGGCACGCCGGTGGTCGCGGCCGCCGCCGGCCGCGTGATCGACACGGGCGACTACTTCTTCAACGGCCGCACCGTGTGGATCGACCACGGCGCCGGGCTGCTGACGATGTACTGCCACCTCGACGGCATCGGCGTGCAGCCCGGCGACCGCGTCGAGGCCGGCCAGCCGATCGGCACGGTCGGCGCCACGGGCCGCGTGACCGGGCCGCACCTGCACTGGTCGGTGAGCCTCAACCGCGCGATGGTCGATCCCGCGCTGTTCCTGGCCGACGAGTCGCCGCGCTGAAGCGCCGGACTTCCGTGTCGGCCACCATCACCGTCCCGCTGTGGCTCGCCGTCGCGATCGGGCTGCTCGCGGTGTGGGCCCTCGTCGACCGGCTGCTGATGCCCAGCGCGCGCTGGTTCATCCGCAGCCGCGCGAACAAGGTGCTCGACGAGGTGGGTGCGCGCCTGAAGATCCACGTGCGGCCGTTCCAGCAGGTGCGCCGGCAGGCGCTGATCGACCGGCTGGTGTTCGACGACAAGGTGCAGCAGGCGGCCAAGGCCTTCGCCGACGCGCGCGGCATGCCGCGCGAGGTGGCGCTCGACCAGGTGCAGCGCTATGCGCGCGAGATCGTGCCGGCGTTCAACGCCTACCTGTACTTCCGCGTCGGCTACTGGATCGGCAAGCGCATCTCGCAGGCGCTGTACCGCGTGCGCATCGGCTACACCGACGACGCCGGCATCAACGCGATCCCCGAGGACGCGACGGTGGTGTTCGTGATGAACCACCGCAGCAACATGGACTACATCATCGCGTCGTACCTCGCGGCCGAGCGCGCCGCGCTGTCGTACGCGGTGGGCGAGTGGGCGCGCGTGTGGGGCCTGCAGCAGCTGATCCGCTCGATGGGCGCGTACTTCGTGCGGCGCAACTCGAAGGACGAGCTGTACCGCCGCGTGCTGGAGCGCTACATCGCGATGGCCACCGAAGCCGGCGTCACGCAGGCGGTCTATCCCGAAGGCGGCCTCACCAAGGACGGCCGCCTGCGCGAGCCGCGCTTCGGCGTGCTCGACTACATGCTGCGCGGCTTCCACACCGACGGCGAGCGCGACCTGGTGTTCGTGCCGCTCGGCCTGAACTACGACCGCGTGCTCGAGGACCGCACGCAGCTGCTGTCGGCTGACGAGCACGCGCGCAAGCCCGGACGCCTGCGCGCGCTCGCCAACACCGTCGGCTTCGTGTTGCACCAGCTGTGGCTGCTGCTGCGCAGCCGCTGGTACCGCCTCGGCTATGCCTGCGTCAATTTCGGCACGCCGGTCTCGGTGCGCGAGTGGACGACCGCGCGCGGCATCCGGCTCGAACAGCTCACGAAGGAGCAGCGCCAGGCCGAGGTGGCCGCGCTCGGCCGGCACCTGATGGAGCGCGTCGGCCGGCTGGTGCCGGTGCTGCCGGTGCCGCTGGTGGCCGCGGTGATGCTGCGCGAGCCGTCGCGCGCGATGTCGGAGCTGGACATCAAGGCCGAAGTCGGCGTGCTGGTGCGCCGGCTCGAGGCGGGCGGCGCGCGGCTGTACGTGCCGCGCGGTGACTGGGACTACGCGGTGGGCGCCGGCCTGCGGATGCTGAAGCTGCGGCACCTGGTGGACGAGTCCGACGGCCTGTACTCGCCGAGGCCCGCCGAGGTGCCGCTGCTGCGCTACTACGCCAACTCGATCGAGCACCTGCTGGCGCCCGGCTGAGCGCGCGGTCGCGTCAGTGCAGGTCGGCGCGCACGACGGCCGGCACCGCGAACTCGCGGCCGACCACCGCGCGGGCGTAGATGTAGTTGTGGCGGGCGCGCCCGCTCAGCGCGTCCAGCTGCACCGCTCCCGACGCGTCGCACGGGAACGCGAGGGCCCGGCCTTCGTGGAACAGCGACTGGAAGCGCAGCTCGTAGGCGGCACGATCGGCTTCGGCGGCGGGCGTGATGTTCATGTCGGCACTCCGTTCGACAGGACCTCATGCGATGGGTCGCGCGGTCGAGTCTGGTCTTACGCCCGGTCCATAGGTCGCCACAATACGATTGAAACTCCCGCCCAGTTCTCTTCTTCACGGAGCTTCAGCATGACCGCACCCGCCTGGTTCGCCCTGTTGCAGCTCGTGCACCTGCTCGCCGCCACCGTCTGGGTCGGCGGCATGGCCGTGGTGTATTTCGCGGTGCGGCCCGCTGCCGCGCAGGCGATCGGCGAGCCGCCGCTGCGGCTGAGGTTCATGGCGGCCCTGCTCGGCCGCTTCTTCGCGTGGGTGTCGGTCGCCGTGCTGGCCCTGCTGGCCAGCGGGCTGGCGCTCGTCGTGCTGGGCGGCGGCTTCGCCCGCGTGCACTGGAGCGTGCACGCGATGCTCGCGATCGGCCTCGTGATGATGGCGATCTTCGGCCACGTCCGGTTCGCGCCTTATCCGCGGCTGCAGCGCGCGGTCGATGCCGGCGAGTGGAAGAACGCCGCCGCCGGGCTCGAGCAGATCCGCGTGCGCGTGGCCGTCAATCTCGCGCTCGGCGTCGTGGTGTACGCCGTCGCGGTGCTCGGCCGCGTGTTCTGACGGCACGCCCGCGCGGTTTCTGACGGCACGCCTGCGCGGTGTGCGGCAGCCCCCAGCGGGGGGCCGCGGCATTCCCCCTTGAAGGTGAAGGCGCGCGCGCTGC
>CAZFET010000106.1:9306-10640 GCA_964517545.1 uncultured Burkholderiaceae bacterium | reverse complement strand
TCCTTGCCGCCGGCACGATCGGCTTCAAGATGGGTTCGCCGGACGCTTACCGCGCGCGTGCCGTTCTTCGTGAAGCCGGTCGTGCGCGCGATCGCCGACAAGGTGACGGCCGGCTTCATCGAACCCAACCTGCGCAGCCAGTTCGAGTTCATGGAGGCGGAGCTGTCGCGGCGGCCGTGGTTCGCGGGCGAGCACTTCACCGCGGCCGACATCCAGATGAGCTTTCCGCTCGAGGCGGCCGCGGCGCGCGGCGGGCTCGTCGCGCCGACGTACCCGAAGCTGACCGACTGGCTCGCACGCATCCACGCGCGGCCGGCCTACCAGCGCGCGATCGACAAGGGCGGGCCGTTCGAGATCCTCGCCTGAGGCGGGTCGCGGGCCCGGGCCTCAGGTCCGCCACACGCGCGGCGGCACCGCGTCGAGCGACCACGCCACGCGCCGCCAGCGCTGCCACACGCGCACGAGCTGACTCATCGCGGGCTCGACGCGGTCGGCGCGCAGCCGCAGCAGCACGAGGCGTCCGTCGGGCGAGGTGGCGCCGCCGTCGAGCTGGCCGTGGTCGCCGCGGTCCTGGCGATCCTGGAGGTCGCGCTGGTCGTGGCGGACCGTGCCGCCGTGAGCGCCGTGCGGCGTGCCCTCGCGCGCCGCGTCGAGCAGAGCGTCGCGACGTGCCGCGTCGATCGGCGTGCCGGCGGCGAACCACATCGTCGCGACGACCTTGCGGCCGCCCAGCCCGAGCGGCGACTCGAGCAGGCGGCGGTCGGCCGCGTCGATGCGACCGCGCTCCCGCCACACGCCGGGCCACTCGAGGTGCTGCTCGAAGCGGCCCCGCTCGAACGGCGCGTCCGACGCCGGCAGGCCGAGCGCGAGCAGGTCCCAGCCGATCGCCTCGGCGCCCGGCGCGAGGTCGAGCGTCACGCGGTTGGTCGCGTCGCAGCCGCCGTGCGCGATGGCCTCCAGCGGCAGCCACTCGAGCCGGGCGCCTTCGGCCGCGCGCAGCCGCACCGCTTGCACCGCCGGCTCGCGCGCGCTGCGGTAAAAGCGCGTCGCGCCGGGCGTGGTGACCAGCGCATGCGCGCGCGCGCCGGCGTCGACGTCGACCTCCAGCACGTCGCCGCCGACCACGCCGCCCGGCGGATGCACCAGCACGTGGTGGCACACGGCGGGGCCTTCGGGGTGCAGCGCCTTCAGCACGCGCAGCGGGCCTTCGTGGCGGTCCTACGCCACGGCCCGCCCGTTGGCGTGGGTGTCGCGAAGCGGGAACCGCCCGAGCCAGCCGCGCGCCTCCGGCACGCCGGCAGCTTGATCATGCCGGAGGGTGAATTGCACCACGT
>CAZFET010000106.1:0-9296 GCA_964517545.1 uncultured Burkholderiaceae bacterium | reverse complement strand
GCCGAGGCTCGACATCGCGTTCGCGGCGGGGATGCGGTCGTGCGCCACGGTGCGCCCCTCGACGTGCGCGTAGCGAAGCTCGAGCCGGCCGTGCCAGCCGCGCGCCTTCGGCACGCCGGCCGCCGCCGTGGCTGCCACGCTCAGGCCGCCTGCGAGCCGCGATGCGCCCACGCGGTGGTGCGCTTCTCGATCCACGAGAACAGCTCGTACATCGCCATTGCCATCGCGCCGATGACGACCAGGCCGGCGAAAGCCAGCGGCATGCGCATCGACGAGCCGGCCGACACCAGCAGGTAGCCGATACCCTCGTTCGATGCGGTCATTTCCGAGACCGTGGTGCCGACGAAGGCCAGCGTGATCGCCACCTTCAGCGAGCCGTAGAAGTAGGGCATCGAACGCGGCAGGCCCACCTTCACCAGCACGTCCCAGCGGCGCGCGCCGAGCACGCGCAGCACGTCTTCCAGCTCGGGCTCGAGCGTGGCCAGCCCGGTGGCGATGTTGACGGTGATCGGGAAGAACGAGATCAGGAACGCGGTGAGGATGCCCGGACCGAGCCCGATGCCGAACCACACGATGAGGATCGGCACGATGGCCGCCTTGGGCACCGCGTTGAAGGCCACCAGCAGCGGGTACAGCGCCGCATAGGCCATGCGCGAGGAGCCGACGAGGAAGCCCAGCAGCACGCCGACCACGATCGACAGCGCGAAGCCGACCATCGTGACCCAGAAGGTCTTCCACGCGGCCGCCGCCAGCGGCGCGGCGAACGTCACCATCTCCTGCGCGATCAGCCACGGGCTGGGGAACACGTACTCGGCGATGCCGAAGACGCGGCACACGAGCTCCCACAGCAGCAAGGTGGCGACCAGCACGATCCACGGCGCGAGCCGCTCGCGGGTGCGCGTGTTCATGCGCCGGCCTGCGTCGCGGGGGCCGGCGCGTGCCCGCGCACCGCGCCGATGTGGCCGCGCAGCTCGTGCACGATGTCGGTGAAGCGCGGCGTGTAGGTGATCTCGAGGTCGCGCGGGCGCGGCAGCTCGATCTCGCGCCGCACGACGAAGCGGCCCGGCCCCTTGCTCATCACGTACACCGTGTCGGCGAGGAACACGCTCTCGCGCAGGTCGTGCGTGACCAGGATGACGTTGAACTTCTGCGCGGCGTGCAGGTCGCGCAGCGCGCACCACAGCTCCTCGCGCGTGAAGGCGTCGAGCGCGCCGAAGGGCTCGTCGAGCAGCAGCATCCTCGGCTCGTGGATCAGCGCGCGGCAGATGCTCGCGCGCTGCTGCATGCCGCCGGACAGCTGCCACGGGTACTTGTCCTCGTAGCCGGCCAGGCCGACGCTGGCGAGCAGCCGGCGCGCCTCGTCGGCGTACTCGGCGCGCTTGGCGCGAAAGCTGGAGCGGTAGGGCTCGACGATCTCGAGCGGCAGCAGCACGTTGTCGAGCGTGGTGCGCCACGGCAGCAGGCTCGGGGCCTGGAACGCCATGCCGGTGATCTTCAGCGGGCCGGTGACCGCCTGCCCGCCGATGACGATCTCGCCGCGGCTCGGGCGCTTCAGGCCCGTGGCCAGCTTCATGAACGTGGACTTGCCGCAGCCCGACGGGCCGACGATGGCGATGAACTCGCCCTCGCCGACCGTCAGGCTGATGTCCTCGACCGCGTACTGCCCCCGGGCGAGAAGCTCCTCGTTGTAGGCCAGCCAGACGTTGCGGAACTCGACGAAGGGCTGACTCACGGGCCCGTCACTTCTTCGCCGCGGCGAAGATGTTGCGCTCGGCGGCCGTGTGCAGGAAGCTGCCTTTCCACACCGCGTTCGGGTTGACGCGCTCCTTGGTGCCGAACGCATCGGACACCTGGCTGGCCATCAGCGCCAGGCGCGCGCCGTTCACGTCGCCGAAGCCGTCGGCGCGCGCGTCGGGCGTGAGCACGGTCTGCTCCAGCGCCAGCCGCAGGCGGCGCAGCTCGAGCTCCTCGTTGATGATGCCGTCGCGCGCCTTCACGAACGAGATCGACGCCTTGGGATCGGCCAGCACGTCCTTCACGCCGCGCGTGAACGCGCGCAGGAAGGCCTTCACCGCCTCGGGGTTCTTCTTGAGGAACTCCTCGCCCGCGATGATCACGTTGCCGTAGAGCTTCACGCCGTGCTGCGAGTACGGCAGCACCACGATCTCGTCGGTCTTGGCGCCGCGCGCCTCGAGGTTGAGCAGCGACGTGAACGAGAAGCCGGTGATCGCGTCGACGTCGCCACGCACGAGCATGGTCTCGCGCAGCGGCGGGTCCATGCTGGTCCAGGTGACGTTGTTGACGTTGTTGGCCTTGGCGAAGATGGGCCACGCGCGGCGGCCGGCGTCGAACACCGGCGCGCCGAGCTTCTTGCCGGCCAGGTCGGCCGGCGTCCGGATGCCGGTCTTCTTCAAGGTGAGCACCGCGGCCGGCGTGTTGTTGTAGACCATCATCACCGCCACCGGCTTGTTCGGCGCGGTGGGGTTGTTGGCGTGGAACTCCATCAGCGCGGCCAGGTCGGCGAAGCCCATGTCGAAGGTGCCCGAGGCCACGCGCGTGACCGTGCCGCCCGAGCCGTTGCCGGCGTCGATGGTGACGTTCAGCTTCTCGGCTTTGAAGTGGCCCTTGGCCACCGGCGCGAGGAACAGCGCCGCGGGGCCCTCGAAGCGCCAGTCGAGCTGGAACTTGATGTTCGTCTCCTGCTGCGCGCGTGCGGCCGGCAGCGCGACGAGCGCGGCGGCGGCGGCGAGGAGGAGGCGACGGTACGGCGACGGGCGGATCATCGAGGGGCTCCCATTTGCGGTTGATCGAGACTTCAACAGCAAATTGTGTGCGCAGCGGCGCCGCGCGCCGCCCCGCGTTTCACCTGATGCCGCCCCGCGGTGGGGCGCATGCGCCCCGTGCCATCGGGCTTTCCACGATGCGCGACAGCGGCACGGTCCGTGCGGGCTCGGCTCGTTCGACAGGCTCAGCCCCGACGGTGATCGAGGCGTCGTCGATCTCGGGGCGCTCAAGCGCGCAGCAGGTCCAGCAAGGTGCGCGCGACCACCTGGGTCGCGCGGCGCAGGTCGTCCAGCACGATGTGCTCGTCGGCGCGCTTGGCGTTCGACTCCAGCACCGTGCGCGGCCCCGCGCCGTAGATGGCCGCCGGCACGCCAGCCGCGCCGTACAGGCGCACGTCGGTGTACAGCGGCGTGCCCGAGGTCGGGATCGGTTCGCCGAACACCGCCTCGCCGTGCCGCTGCAGCGCCTGCACCAGCGGCGCGTTGCGCGCATCGGGTTTCCACGAATCGGCCAGCAGCAGGCGGCGGATCTCGACCGTGATGCCGGCAAACGAGGCCGCGGCCTCGGCGATCACGCGCCGCACGTCGGCCTCGACCTCGGCCGGGTTCTCCTCGGGGATCATGCGGCGGTCGAGCCTGAGCACCACCTTGCCCGGCACGACGTTCGTGTTGGTGCCGCCTTCGATGCGGCCGACGTTGAGGTACGGATGCGTGATGCCCGGCACCTTCGAGCGCACGCTCCTGTAGCGGCGGTTCTGCTCGTACAGCGCGGCGAGGATCACTGTCGCGCCCTGCAGCGCATCGACGCCGGTGTCGGGGATGGCGGCGTGCGCCATCTTGCCGTGCACCGTGACTTCCATCTGCAGGCAGCCGTTGTGCGCGGTGACCACCTGGTAGCTGAAGCCCGCGGCGAGCAGGTAGTCGGGCTTCGTGAGTCCGTGGCGCAGCAGCCAGCCGGGGCCGAGTTCGCCGCCGAACTCCTCGTCGTAGGTGAAGTGCAGCTCGACGCCGCCGCGCAATGTCGCGCCCAGCGATTCGAGCGCGCGCACGGCGAAGGTGTAGCTCGCGAAGTCGCTCTTGCTCACCGCGGCCGCGCGCCCGTAGAGCTTGCCGTCGACCACCTCGCCGCCGTAGGGATCGTGCGTCCAGCCGTCGCCCGGCGGCACTACGTCGCCGTGCGCGTTGAGCGCGATCACCGGGCCGCCCGCGCCGTAGCGGCGGCGCACGATCAGGTTGGTGATCGACTGCATGCCGTAGGCGCGCACCTCGTCGGCCGGCACCGCGTGCTTCTCGGCCTCGAAGCCCCACGCGCCGATCAGCTCGGCGGTGTGTTCGGCGTGCGGCGCGTTGTGGCCCGGCGGCGTGTCGGTCGGCACGCGCACCAGCGCCTGCAGGAAGCGCACCTGTTCATCGAAGTGCGCGTCGATCCACGCGTCGAGCGCGGCGTAGTCGGGCTTCATGTCGTCTCGTCGGCGAGTTGGTTCAGCAGGTTCTGGAAGGCGCGCACGCACAGCTCGGCGTCGTCGTTGGTGATGCCCTCCAGCGGGTTGTGGCTGATGCCGGAGTTCAGGCCGCGCATGAAGAGCATGGCCTGCGGCATCACCTCGTGCAGCTTCATCGCGTCGTGCCCGGCGCCGCTGGGCATGCGGAACACCGGCAGGCCGAGCGACTCGACCGCGCGTTCCCAGCGGCGCTGCCACGCGGGCGCGCTCGGCGCGGCCGGCTGGCGCAGGGTCTCCTCCAGCGTGACGTGCAGGCCGCGGCGGCTGCAGATGCGCTGCAGTTCGTCGAGCACGTCGCGCGCGCAGGCGTCGCGCACGGGGTCGGTGGTGGCGCGGATGTCGAGGCTGAAGCGGCAGCGGCCGGGCACCACGTTGATCGAGCCGTTGGGCACTTCCAGCATGCCGACGGTGCCGACCAGGTCGGGCACCGACGCGGCGCGCCGCTCGACGTACAGCAGCAGCTCGGCCGCGGCGGCGGCCGCGTCGCGCCGGCGGTCCATCGGCGTGGTGCCGGCGTGGCTGGCCATGCCGACCACTTCGCACAGGTAGCGCACGCTGCCGTTGATCGACGTCACCACGCCGAGCGGCAAGTCGATCTCGTTGAGCACCGGGCCTTGCTCGATGTGCACCTCGACGAAGCCGAGGTAGCGCGACGGATCGCGCCGGAGCTTGGGGATGTCGGCCACGCACAGGCCGGCGTGTTCCATCGCCTGGCGCATGGTGATGCCGTCGGCGTCCTTCTGGTCGAGCCAGCGCGGGTCGAAGTGGCCGGCCAGCGCGCCCGAGCCGAGGAACACGGCCTTGTAGCGCTGGCCTTCCTCCTCGGCGAAGCCGACGACCTCGAAGCCGAACGGCAGGCGGCGGTTCTGCCGCTTCAGCTCGCGCACGCAGGCCATCGGCACGAAGATGCCGAGCCGGCCGTCGTACTTGCCGCCGTTGCGCACGGTGTCGTAGTGGCTGCCCGTCAGCAGCCGCTTCGCGCCCGGATCGGCGCCGTGGTAGACGCCGACCACGTTGCCCACCGCGTCGATCTCCACCGAGTCGAAGCCGCAGTCCTCGCGCATCCAGTGCGCCAGCCGCTGCGCGCAGGCGCGGTGCGCGTCGGTGAGGTAGGTGACGGTGAGCTGGCCGCGTTCGGCGTAGCCGGGGTCGCTGTGCTGCGCCAGGCGCTCGGCCCAGTCCCACACCAGGTTGCCGAGCACGGGCTCGTGGCCGAACTTGTCGTCGAGCCGGATCTCCGCGATGCGGTGGATGTTGCGCAGCGCCTCGGCGCGCTCGAAGTCGGGGTGGTGGTCGAGCCGGCGCGCGAAGGTGTCGATGATCTCGCGCTTGGACAGCCCGCTGCCGCGCGGTCCGCGCACGGCGAGGATGAACGGGAAGCCGAACTTCGCGTTGTAGTCGGCGTTGAGCTGCTGGATGCGCGCGAACTCCTCGGGCGTGCAGTCGGTCAGCCCGGCCTTGCCCTGCTCGTTCGTCGACTCGGCGGTCAAGGTCTTGCTCACCATCGCCTTGCCGGCGAGCTCGGGGTGGGCGCGGATGAGCCTCAGCTGCGCGTCGAGGCCGGCTTCGCGCACCACCTCGACCAGCGCGAGCTTCAGCGCCGCGAGCGATGCGAAAGGCCGCTTCGGCCATGCGGCCTCGGCGATCCACGGCGAGTGCTCGTAGGTGCCGTCGAGCAGCCGCACGAACGCGGCCTGCGAGGCCGCGTTGACCCGTTCCAGGGTGAGCGTCGGGGTGGAGGCCGGGATGGAGGCCGGGGTCGGGGGCATGGACGTCACTCCCAGATGAACGCCGACGTCGCGTCGAAAGGCTGGACCTGCTTCCAGTGCCGCGCGATGTCGATGCGGCGCGTCACCCACACGCGGTCGTGCCGCTCGAGGTGGTCGAGGAAGCGCTGCAGCGCGCGCATGCGGCCGGGCCGCCCGAGCAGCCGGCAGTGCATGCCGATGCTCATCATCGCGGGGCCGCCGTCGCCCTCGGCCGGATCGCGGTCGCCTTCGGCATACAGCACGTCGAAGGTGTCGCGCAGGTACTCGAAGAACTCGTCGCCGTGGCTGTAGCCCTGCGGCAGCGCGAAGCGCATGTCGTTGCAGTCCAGCGTGTACGGCACCACCAGGTGCGGCGCGAGCGCGCCGTCGGACTTGCGCACCTGCAGCCAGAACGGCAGGTCGTCGCCGTAGTAGTCGCTGTCGTACTCGAAGCCGCCGTGGTCGGCCACCAGCCGGCGCGTGTTCGGGCTGTCGCGGCCGGTGTACCAGCCGAGGCCGTGCACGTGGCCGTCGGCCGACCCGCGCCGGCCGGTCAGGCGCTCGATGATCTGTATGCCGCGCTGCAGGTGCTCGCGCTCGGTGGCCTCGTCGACGTTCTGGTAGTGGATCCAGCGCCAGCCGTGGCAGGCGATCTCGTGGCCGAGCTCGACGAAGGCCGCCGTCACGTCGGGGCAGCGCTCCAGCGCCATCGACACGCCGAAGATCGTGAGCGGCAGGCCGCGCCGCTCGAACTCGCGCAGCAGCCGCCACACGCCGACGCGCGAGCCGTATTCGTAGATGCTCTCCATCGACAGGTGGCGCGCCGGGAATGCGGCCGGGTTGAACATCTCGGAGAGGAACTGCTCGCTGCCGGCGTCGCCGTGCAGCACGGAGTTCTCGCCGCCTTCCTCGTAGTTGAGGACGAACTGCACGGCCACGCGCGCGCGGCCGGGCCATTGCGGGTGGGGCGGCCTGCGGCCGTAGCCCTCGAGGTCGCGCGGATAGCGGGTGTGTCGCCGGGTGCTCATTCGGTGCTCAGGATCTGCGCCAGGTCCGGCGCGCGGGGGTCGAGCCGCAGGTTGCGCTCGACGTGCGACAGGTGTTCCTCGGTCAGCCGCGTCGCGGCGCGCACGTCGCGCCGCTCGAGCGCGTCGACGATGGCCACGTGCTCCTCGTACGAAGCCTCGGCCGAGTGCGACGACTGGTACATCAGCGCGATCAGCGACGAGCGCGTCAGCAGCTCGCCCAGCATGCCGGCCAGCACCTCGTTGCCGAGCATGCGCGCCAGCACGACGTGGAAGTCGGCGAGCAGCCGCGTGCGGCCGGTCACGTCGGTGCGCGTCACCGCCGCGCGCTCGGCGCGCAGGTGCTCGCGCAGCTCGGCGATCTGCGCGTCGGTGATCGTGCGGCAGAGCTGGCGCACCATCGCCGACTCGATCATCTGCCGCACCTCGAACACCTGGCGCGCTTCTTCCACGCTGGGCATCGCGACGAAGGCGCCGCGTGCGGGCTCCAGCGTCACCAGCCGGTCGCGGCTGAGCTGGTTGAGCGCCTGGCGCACGAGGGTGCGCGAGACCTTGAAGATGTCGGCGATCTTCTGCTCGGCGAGCTTGGTGCCCGGCATCAGCCGGCGCTCGGCGATCGCGGCGGTGATGGACTCGACGATGCGCTGCGTGGTGCTGGCCGGTGCTTCGCCGCGCGCCGCAGCCAGCGGCGCGACGCCGCGCGCGGCGGGCTGGATCACCTTCAGGCGGGCGCGGCTGCGGGGCATGTCGGGGTTTCGGAGCAGTTGACCTGTATGCTTGAGTGTATACACTTTGGCCGGACGCGCAAGTTCCGCGCACGCACCGAGTCCGCGAAAGGTCTTCCGCGATGGGCCACCTCAGCACCCACGTCCTCGACACGATGAACGGCTGCCCGGCCGCCGGCATGGCGGTGAAGCTGCAGCGCGTGAACGGCACGCAGGTCGAGACGATCAAGTCGTTCCGCCTCAACGACGACGGCCGGCACGACGGCGGCCCGCTGCTCGATGCGTCGAGCATGGCCGCCGGTCGCTATCGGCTCGTGTTCTCGGTGGCGGCGTACTTCCGGGCGCGCGGCGTCGCGCTGCCCGAGCCGCCCTTCATCGACGAGGTGCAGCTCGACTTCGGCATCGCCGACGCGGCCGGCCACTACCACGTGCCGCTGCTCGCGAGCCCGTGGTCGTACGCCACCTATCGCGGCAGCTGAGCGCGCCGCGCCGAACGACAGAACGAGCCAGAACGACAGAACGAGCCACCACAGGGGCGGATCGAGGCCATGCCGTGGCACGGGCATTGCGTGCCGAACGTCGCCGTCCAGCCGGAGGGATCCATGCCGAACCGTCGTCGCGTCCTGCTCGCCGCCGTCGTGGCGGGCTCGTTCACCGCCGTCTTCAGCGGGGCCGCGCGCGCGGCCTGGCCCGAGAAGCCGGTGCGCATCGTCGTCACCTTCGCCGCCGGCGGCGCGAGCGACATCGTCGCGCGCGCGATCGCCGAGCCGCTGGCCAAGGCGCCCGGGCAGCCCGTGGTGGTCGACAACACGCCGGGCGCCGGCGGCACCATCGGCGGCGCCGAGGTGGTGCGCGCCGCACCCGACGGCTACACGCTGATGCTGTCGAATTCCACGCCGCTGTCGATCGGTCCGTGGACCGTGCCGAAGCTGCCGTACGACCCCGCCAGACAGTTCACCCACGTGGCGATGCTGGGCGTCGCGCCGGTGCTGTTCATGGCCAACCCCAGGACCGGCCCGGCGTCGCTGAAGGACCTGCCGAAGGCCGCCGCGGCGCCGGGCTACACCTTCGGCTCGGGCGGGCCGGGCTCGATCGGCCACATCGTCGGCGAGATGGCCAAGGGCGCGATGAAGATCCAGATGACGCACGTGCCGTACCGCGGCGGCGCTCCGATGACCACCGACCTCATCGCCGGCCAGATCCCGCTGGGCATCGACGTGATCACGGCGTTCGTGCCGATGGTCAAGGCCGGGCAGATTCGCGCGCTCGCGGTCAGCACGCGCGAGCGTTCGCCGTTGCTGCCCGACGTGCCGAGCGTCGTGGAGCTCGGCTACCCGCAGCTCGTCGCCGAGAACTACTTCGGCGTGTCCGGGCCCGCGGGCCTGCCCAAAGAGGTGACCGACCGGCTGTCCAGGGCGCTGGCCGACATCGTGGCCGACCCGGCGATCGTCCGGCGCTTCGAGGAGCTCGGCATCACGCCGGTGAAGATGAGCGCGGCGGAGTTCTAGGCCTT
>CAZFET010000105.1:5040-10648 GCA_964517545.1 uncultured Burkholderiaceae bacterium | reverse complement strand
CCATCGTGTCGAACATGTCGGCGATCAGCGCGTGCAGTTCGGGCGTATCGAACTCGCGCACCGGCGGCGCCACGCGCAGCAGGCGCGGATCGCCCATCTTCAGGATCTCTCGTACGGCCATGGAGGTCTTTCGGTGGGTGGGTCGGCGGTCACGCGACGACTCCGTCGAGCATTCCGGAAGTGTCGACACTTCGATCGCCGTTCGGTGTCGCTGTCGCCGTCACGCATTATGGAAAACTCGACTCAATCGCCGAAGCGCCACGCGAGCCACAGCGCGACGATCGCCAAGGTGGCCAGGGTCACCGGCACGCCGGTGCGCGCGTGGCGCCGCCAGTCGATGTCGATGCCCTGCCGGCGCGCCGCGTCGACGACGATGATGTTGGCGATCGAGCCGACGATGAGCAGGTTGCCGGCGAGCGTGCTCACCAGCGCGAGCAACGGCCCGGCGTGCGGCTCGCCGGCCAGCGGCAGCAGCAGCATCACCGCCGGTACGTTGGACACGAGGTTCGACAGCCCGAGCGTCGCCACGAACAGCGGCACCGCATCGCCGAGCGACACGCCGGCGGCCGCCAGCGCCTGCACCGCCTGCGCCGCCAGCCCGGTGCGCTCGAAGGCGTGGTTCACGACGAACAGGCCGATGAACAGGATCAGCAGCTCCCAGTCGATCAGGCCCATCACGCGCGACGAGTGGAAGCGCTGGCTGAGCAACAGCAGCCCGGCGCCCACCAGCGCGGCCACGTCGTGCGGCCAGTCGGTGAACAGGAACACGCCGACCAGCGCCGCCGCGACCGCCAGGCCCTTGGCGGTCTGCCAGCGGTCGAACGGCGGCAGCTCGTCGGCCGACGGCGGCGCCACGGCCGCCGCCGGTGCGCCCGCCGCCGCGCGACGCGCCGGCACGACGAGCAGCGCCCACAGCACCAGCAGGCCCGCGATCACCGGCGGCGCCGCGTCGAGCGTGTACTGCGCGAACGGCAGCTTCAGGGTCTGGCCGATCAGCATGTTCTGCGGGTTGCCGATCAGGGTGAGCGCCGAGCCGATGTTGGCCGCGCACGCCAGCGCCAGCAGGTACGGCACCGGGTCGAGCCGCCGCTGCCGGCACGCCTGCGCCAGCACCGGCGCCACCGCGAGGCACACGATGTCGTTACTGAACACCGCCGACAGCAGCGCCACCACCACGATCACCGCGCCCAGCAGCGCCGCCGGCCCGAGCGGCAGCGCCGCCACGCGCTGCGTCACCCAGGTGTAGAAGCCGCCGAGCCGCATCTGCGCGGAGATCACCATGAACGAGAACAGCAGCAGGATCGTCGGCAGGTGGATCGCGCGCGCGGCCTGCTCGGGCGTGAGCGCACCGAAGCCCACCACCGCGATCGCGCCGAGCAGCGCGACGCCGGTGCGGTCGAGGTGCAGGAACGGCAGCCCGCCGAGGATCATGCCGAGGTAGACGATCGCGAAGATCGCCGGCACGAGCGCGCCGTGGAGGTCCGCCGGGCCGCTCATGTCGACGCCAGCAGCGCGCGCAGCCCCGCCTCGTCGAGCACCGGCACGCCGAGCTCGCGCGCCTTGTCGAGCTTGCTGCCGGCCTCGTCGCCCGCGACCACGTAGTCGGTCTTCTTCGACACCGACCCGGCGACCTTGCCGCCGGCGGCCTCGACGAGTGCCTTCGCCTCGTCGCGCGTCAGCGTCGGCAAGGTGCCGGTGAGCACCAGGGTCTTGCCGGCCAGCGGCTTGGGCGCCGCGTCGGCCAGCGCGCCGTCGTGCTCGTCCCACGCGATGCCGGCCGCGCGCAGCTGCTCGACCACCTCGCGGTTGTGCGGCTGGTCGAAGAAGGTGCGGATGCTCTGCGCCACCACCGGACCGACGTCGCGCACCTCGAGCAGCCGCTCGACGCTCGCGTCCATGATCGCGTCGAGCCGGCCGAAGTGGCGCGCCAGGTCCCTGGCCGTGCTCTCGCCGACGTGGCGGATGCCCAGCGCATACAGGAAGCGCGCGAGCGTCGTGCGCTTGCTCGCGTCGAGCGCCGCCACGAGATTGGCCGCGCTCTTGTCGCCCATGCGGTCGAGCTCGGCCAGCTGGGCCACGTCGAGCCGGTACAGCTCGGGCAAGGTGCGCACGAGGCCGGCGTCGACGAGCTGCTCGACCAGCCTGTCGCCCAGGCCCTCGATGTCCATCGCACGCCGGCCCGCGAAATGCAGGATCGCCTCCTTGCGCTGCGCGGCGCAGTACAGCCCGCCCGAGCAGCGCCAGTCGACCTCGCCTTCCTCGCGCACGATGGCGCTGCCGCACACGGGGCACCGGCCGCCCAGGCGCGCGTACAGGTCGAAAGGCGCGCCGGCGTCGGGCGGACGGCGCTCGGGCACCACGGCCACCACCTCGGGGATCACGTCGCCGGCGCGCCGCACGATCACCGTGTCGCCGATGCGCACGTCCTTGCGCCGCACCTCGTCCTCGTTGTGCAGGGTGGCGTTGCTCACCGTCGTGCCGCCCACGAACACCGGCTCGAGCTTGGCCACCGGCGTGAGCTTGCCGGTGCGCCCGACCTGCACGTCGATGTCGCGCACGCGGGTCATCTGCTCCTGCGCCGGGTACTTGTGCGCCAGCGCCCAGCGCGGCTCGCGCGTCTTGAAGCCGAGCCGGCGCTGCAGCTCGAGGCTGTCGACCTTGTAGACCACGCCGTCGATGTCGAACGGCAGCGCATCGCGCTTCGCGCCGATGCGCGCGTGGTAGTCCACCAGGCCGTCGGCGCCGTGCACCACGCGCCGCTCGTCGCTGACCGGCACGCCGAAGCCGGCCAGCGCCTCGAGCAGGCCCGAGTGCGTGGGCGGCAACGACCAGCCTCGCACCTCGCCCAGCCCGTAGGCGAAGAAGCTGAGCGGTCGCGACGCCGCCACGCGCGCGTCGAGCTGCCGCACCACGCCGGCCGCCGCGTTGCGCGGATTGACGAAGGTCTTCTCGCCCTTCGCGCGCTGCTGCTCGTTGAGCCGCTCGAACGCGTCGCGCCGCATGTAGACCTCGCCGCGCACCTCGATCACGTCGGCCGCCCCGGCGTCGCGGCCGGCCAGGCACCGCGGGATCTCGGCGATCGTGCGGATGGTGTGCGTGACGTCCTCGCCCGTCTCGCCGTCGCCGCGGGTCGCGGCCTGCGCCAGCACGCCGCGCTCGTAGCGCAGGTTGATCGCCAGGCCGTCGAACTTCGGCTCGGCCGAGTACGCCACCGGCGGTGCGTCGTCGTCGAGTTCCAGCGCGCGGCGCACGCGCGCGTCGAAGCGCCGCGCCGCGGCCTCCGAGGTGTCGCGCTCGGTCTCGATCGACAGCATCGGCACCGCGTGCCGCACCGGCTGCAGGCCTTCGAGCACGGCGCCCAGCACGCGCTGCGTCGGCGAGTCGGGCGTGCGCAGCCCGGGATGCGCGTCCTCGATCGCCTGCAGCTCCTGGAACAGCCGGTCGTACTCGGCGTCGGGGATCTCCGGCGCATCGAGCACGTAGTAGCGGTGAGCGTGGTGCTGCAGCTGCGCGCGCAGCTCGGCGGCGCGCCGGGCGACATCGGCGGGGACGGACGACATGGGGCGCAAGTGTAGGCAGCGCCGGCCGCCGCGCTCAGGCCGACGACAGCAGCCGGCGCAGCTCGGTCTTGAGCACCTTGCCGTAGTGGTTCTTCGGCAGCGCGTCGAGCACGCGGTACTCCCGGGGCCGCTTGAAGCGCGCGATGCTCGCCTGGCACAGCGCGTCGAGCGCCGCACCGTCGATCGTCGCGCCGGCACGCGGCACCACGAAGGCCACCACCACCTCGCCCCACTCGGCGTCGCGCCGGCCGACCACCGACACCTCGGCCACCGACGGGTGGCGCAGCAGCACCTCCTCGACCTCGCGCGGGTAGATGTTCGAGCCGCCGCTGATGATCACGTCCTTCGAGCGGTCGCGCAGGGTGAGGAAGCCGTCCGCGTCGAGGCTGCCGACGTCGCCGGTGTAGAGCCAGCCGTCGCGCACGGTCCGCGCACTGGCCTCGGGGTCGCGCCAGTAGCCGGCCATGACGCAGTCGCCGCGCACCAGCACCTCGCCCGTCTCGCCGGCGGGCAGCGGCCGGCCGTCGGCGTCGGCCACGCGCAGCTCGACGCAGGCCTGCGCGACACCCACCGAGCCCAGCCGCTCGAGCCAGCGCGGGTGCGTGCGGTCGGCGATCTGCGCGCGCGCGAGCGCGGTGATCGTCATCGGGCTTTCGCCCTGGCCGTAGATCTGCACGAAGCGCGGACCCATGACCTGCAGCGCGCGCTGGATGTCCTCGACGTACATCGGCCCGCCGCCGTACACCACGGTCTTGAGGCCGTCGCCGTCAGCGCCCTCGACGGCCGCCTGCTCGACCAGCCGCCGCACCATGGTCGGCGCGGCGAACATCGACACGTCGCGCAGCCGGCGCGCGAGCTGCAGGATCTCGGCCGCGTCGAAGCCGCGCGACTCGGGCACCACGTGGCGTGCGCCGGCCACCACGTGCGGCAGGCCGTAGAGCCCCGCGCCGTGCGACATCGGCGCGGCATAGAGCCAGGCGTCGCCGGCCGCGGCCGTGTCGACGTCGGTGAAGTAGCCGAGCGTCATGACCTGCAGGTTGCGCTGCGTGATGGCCACGCCCTTGGGCCGGCCGGTGGTGCCGGACGTGTAGAACAGCCACGCCAGGTCGTCGGGCGCGCGCTCGGCCACGTCGCCTGGCGTGCCCGACTCTACGAGCCGCTCCCACGCCGGCGCGTCGACCGCGATCGTGTCCTTCAGGCTTGGCGGCATCGACGGCAGCGCGCCCAGCGCGTCGCCCACGTCGCGCGTGACGAGCAGCAGCGACGCCTCGCTGTGCTCGACGATGTAGTGCAGCTCCAGCGGATGCAGCTTGGCGTTGACCGGCACCACGGCGAGGCCGGCCCACCAGCAGCCGAACATCGCCTCGAGCACGGCCGGGTGGTTGCTCATGAACAGCGCCACGCGATCGCCGCGCGCGAGTCCGAAGCGCCGCAGCAGCGCGTCGCCCAGCGAGGCCGCGCGGCGCGCGAGCGAGGCGTAGTCGTGCAGCACGGTTTCGCCGAGCAGCACGGCGGGCTGCGGGCCGTCTCGCCGGGCACTGCGGGCCAGCCAGTGCGCGAGGTTCATCGCAGCGCCCGCGTCAGCTGAACAGGCGGCGCGCCGCGGCCGAGCCGGCCGCGAGGTCGCGCGCCTCCAGCGCGGCGTACAGCGCGACCAGGTCCTTGCCGATGGCGGCGAAGGCGTGCAGGCTGAGCGGCTGGCCGGCGTCGTCGGTCAGGTTCGCGCCGAGGTCGGCGGCCAGCGCGCGCGCGGCCTCCTGCCACTGCGAGAACGGCTCGGCCGACGACGCGGTCTGCGGCACGTCGAGCGCCAGCACGACGTCGGACACCACGGCCTGCGCGGGGTCGTCGGCCAGCGCGGCCTGCGGGTCGAAGGCGAGGGTCAGCACCGGCGGCGCGCCCTCGTCGGCCGCCGGCAGCACCAGGCGGCCGGGCACCGCGCCCGGCACGAAGCCGCGGCGCGCCGCGTGCTGCGCGAGGAAGCCCACCGACCACGCCGCGCCGACCACACGCCGTGCGCGACCACCGCGCCGAGCACGAGCACCCCG
>CAZFET010000105.1:219-5030 GCA_964517545.1 uncultured Burkholderiaceae bacterium | reverse complement strand
GGGTGCACCGCGGGCTGCGCGTCGTGCGCGCCGGCGAAGGCGTCGAGCTCGCGCGCGCGCGCCACCACGTCGAGCATGTCCGGCGGCTCGGCGCGCGCACCGATCGCCTCGGCGAAGGCCTCCACCTTCTGCACGAACTCGGAGTACTCGATCTCGTTGATCGGGCCGCCGCGATTGGCCATCTGCACGCCGGCCTGGAACTCGCCGTAGCGCCGTCCGTGCGACGGCGTCTCCCACTCGCCGGTCTCGGCGTCGAGCCCCTCGACGAAGAAGGGCTTGCTGCCCGCGCGGTGCGATGCCGGCAGGTGGCCGATGGCGAACTCGCCCGCGACCGGCGCGTCGAGCGTGAGCGGCACGATCGCGTCGATCAGCGCATCGAGCTTCGGCAGGCTGCGCCGCGCCAGCGGCTTCACGTCGGGCAAGTCGACGGCGGCGGCAGCGCGTTCGCCCGCGGCGGCCATGCCCGCGTTCGCCGGCGCCGCGCCATCGGCCGGCGCGGCGAGCGACACGTCGCCGAGCGTGGGCTCGACCAGCACCGGCTCGCGCGGTTCCGCAGCCGGCGGCGGCGCGTCGACCTCGTCGAGCAGGCAGAACGGCGCCGGGTTGAGCTGGAAGATCGCGAACACGAGCGCGATCGCGGTCAGCGCCTTCTCGCCGCCGGACAGCAGGTGAATCGTGCTGTTCTTCTTGCCCGGCGGCTGCGCCATCACCTGCACGCCGGCGTCGAGGATCTCGTCGCCGGTCATCACGAGCTTCGCGTTGCCGCCGCCGAACAGGGTCGGGAACATGCGCCCGAAGTGCTCGTTGACCTGGTCGAAGGTGGTCTGCAGCAGGTCGCGCGTCTCGAGGTCGATCTTGCGGATCGCGTCCTCCAGGGTGCGGATCGCCTCGTGCAGGTCGGCGCTCTGCGCGTCGAGGAAGCTCTTGCGCTCGCGCGCGCTGGTCAGCTCCTCGAGCGCGGCCAGGTTCACCGCGCCCAGCGACTCGATCTCGCGGTGCAGGCGGTCGATGTCGCCCTGCAGGCCGGCCAGACGCACGCCGTGCTCCTCGACCGACTGGGCCAGCGCGTCGAGATCGGCCCCCGCGGCCACGAGCTGCTCCATGAACTGCGCGCCGCCGAGCGCCGCGGCCTGCTCCTCGAGCTGCAGCTTCGTGATCTTCTCGCGCAGCGGGTCGAGACTGCGCTCGACCTCGAGCCGGCGCTCGTCGGCCAGCTTGAGCTTGGCCGTCACGTCGTCGTAGCGGCTGCGCACCGCGCCGAGCGCCTGCTCGCGCTCGAGCTTGAGCGCCAGCGCGCTCTGCAGGCCGGCCTGCGCGGCGGCGTCGGTCAGCGCGGCCAGCTCGTCGGCGATCTGCGCGGCCGACTGCGCGTTGGCCGCGACCTGGCCCTCGGCCGTCTCGATCGAGCGCTGCAGCTCGCCGCGGCGCGCGGCCAGGGTGCGCGACTCGAACTGCGCCTCCTGCGCCTGCCGCTCCAGCGCGCGCAGCTGCTCGCGCGACTCGGCCAGCCGGCGTTCGGCGTCGAGGACCGCGCCGTCGAGCTCGGCATGGCGCTCCTGCGTCTGCGCGAGCTGCGCATCGAGCTCCTCGAAGCGCGCCTCGCCGGTGACGCGGCGCTCCTCCAGCCCGGCGAGCTGCGCGTCGATCTCGGCCAGCTCCTCGTCGAGCTGGCGCGTGCGCGCGTTCGCAGCCTCGGCCTGCTGCGTCAGCCGCAGCAGCCCGACCTGCAGCCCGCGCGTGCGCTGGCGCCCCGCGGCGGCCTCGCGCTGCGCAGCGGCCAGTCGCTGCGACGCCTCGGTGTACGCGGCCTCGGCGCGCACCGACGCGCTGCGCGCCTCGTCGGCGATGAGCTGCTGCGCACGCAGCTGGCGCTCGAGGTTCTGGATCTCCTGCGCCCGCGCCAGCATGCCGGCCTGCTCGGTGTCGGGCGCGTAGAACGCCACCGCGTGCTGGCTGACCGCGTGGCCCTCGCGGGTCATGATGACTTCGCCGTGCGTCAGGCGCTCGCGCTGCGCCAGCGCCTCGTCGAGCGAGCCGGCGGTGTACACGCCCTCGAGCCAGTCGTTCAGCAACGCCTGCAGGCCCGCGTCGCCCAGGCGCAGCAGGTCCGACAGGCGCGGCAAGGTGCGGTGCGTGTTGTCGATGGCGCCCGCCGGCGGCGTGTAGAACGCGAGCCGCGCCGGCGGCGCATCGGCGGCGAACGCGCGCACGGTCTCGATGCGGCCGACCTCCAGCGCGTGGATGCGCTCGCGCAGCGCGGACTCCAGCGCCGTCTCCCAGCCGGGCTCGATGCGGATGCGCGTCCACAGGCCCTGCAGCCCCCCCAGCCCGTGGCGTTCGAGCCAGGGGCCGAGCTTGCCGCCGGTGCGCACCTTCTCCTGCAGCGCGCGCAGCGCGTCGAGCCTGGCGGCCAAGTCGGCCTGCTTCGCCGACTCGAGCTGCACCGCGTCGGCCTGCGCGCGGCGCTGCTCGTCCAGCGCCGGCACCGACTCGTTCAGCTCGGCCAGGCGCGCCGAGGCAACCTGCTCGTCGTGCGCGGCGGCCTCGTGCTGCCGGCCGATCTCGGCGAGACGCGCGCTCTCGGGCGCGGCCAGGCCCTGCCGTTCGCCGGCCAGCCGGTCGCGCCGCGCGCGCAGCTGGCGCGACTGCTCGTCGACGTTGCGGCTCTCGGCGGCCAGCAGCTGGATCTGCTGCTGCACCTGCGCGACCACGTTGCGCTGCTCGTGGCTCGCCGCCTGCGCCGCGCGCAGCGCGTCTTCGACGGCGGGGATCTGCGCGGCCTGCTCCTCGGCCTGCGCGGCCAGGGTCAGCGCGTTGTCGTCGGCCAGCGCGATCTGCGCGGCGATGGTGTCGAGCTCGGCGCGCGCCGCGTCGATGCGCTCGCGCCAGGCTTCGTCCTGGCCCTTCAGTTCGGCCAGCCGCTGCTCCAGGCGCTGCCGGCCTTCGACCACGTAGCGGATGCGCTCCTCGAGGCGGCTGACCTCGAGCTGCGCGTCGGCCAGCGAGCCCTGCGCGGCGTGCAGCTCGTCGCCCGCGCCGTAGTGCGACTGGCGCAGCGCCTCGAGCTCGGCCTCGACGTGGCGCAGCTCGGCGAGCCTCGCCTCCAGCGCGTTGTGCGCCTCGGCCACGGCCGCCTTGACGCGCGCCTCTTCCCTGGCCGCGTCGCGATGCTTCAGGAACCACAGCCAGTGCTGCTTGCGCGCGGCCTCGTCCTGCAGCGCCCGGTAGCGCGCGGCGACCTCGGCCTGCGACTCCAGCTTCTCGAGGTTGGCGCCCAGCTCGCGCAGGATGTCCTCGACCCGCGTGAGGTTCTCGCGCGTGTCCTTCAGCCGGCTCTCGGTCTCGCGCCGGCGCTCCTTGTACTTGCTGACCCCGGCGGCCTCCTCGAGGAACAGGCGCAGCTCCTCGGGCTTGCTCTCGATGATGCGGCTGATGGTGCCCTGGCCGATGATCGCGTAGGCGCGCGGCCCCAGGCCGGTGCCGAGGAACACGTCCTGCACGTCGCGGCGGCGCACCGGCTGGTTGTTGATGTAGTAGCTCGACGTGCCGTCGCGCGTGAGCACGCGCTTGACGGCGATCTCGGTGTACTGGTTCCACTGGCCGCCGGCACGCGCGGCGGTGTTGTCGAACACCAGCTCGACGCTGGCGCGGCCGGCGGGCTTGCGCGTGCCCGAGCCGTTGAAGATGACGTCCTGCATCGACTCGCCGCGCAGCTCGCTGGCCTTGCTCTCGCCGAGCACCCAGCGCACGGCGTCGATGATGTTCGACTTGCCGCAGCCGTTGGGGCCGACGACCCCGACCAGCTGGCCGGGCAGCTGGAAGGTCGTGGGTTCGGCGAAGGACTTGAAGCCCGAGAGCTTGATCGAGGCGAGTCGCATGGGCGGGCTGCCAAGGAACAACGGCAGCGATCAGGCTGCCGTTTCCAAGTGCTTGATTTGTCTGGGAAAACCGGCCTCGAACCGGGGCCGGAAACGGGCCGGATGATAGCATCGCGACCCCGCCGGAAACGGTGTCCAGACGTCTGCAGATCCCGATGGCCAAGGCCCGCAAGAGCACCGCGGCGAAACCGTCCGCGCCCGTGCCCCCGAACCTCCGCGAGCGGCCCGTGCCGCCGAATCCGCCCACCGCGCCGAGCAAGGAACTGCACGTGTTCCCGAACCCGGCGCCGCAGCGCGACTACGTCATCCGCTTCGAGGTGCCGGAGTTCACGTGCCTGTGCCCGCTGACCGGGCAGCCGGACTTCGCGCAGTTCACGATCGAGATGGTGGCCGACCGCCTGTGCGTGGAGCTCAAGAGCCTGAAGATGTACTTCTGGAGCTACCGCGACGAAGGCGCCTTCCACGAGAAGGTGACCAACACGATCCTCGACGACATCGTGAAGGCCACCGCGCCGCGCTTCGTGCGCATCAGCGCGCGCTGGAACGTGCGCGGCGGCATCTGGACCGACGTGGTCGCCGAGCACCGCAAGAAGGGCTGGAAGCCGCAGCCGCAGGTGGAGCTGCCGGCGCCGGCCGGCACGCCTCAGCCCGATCGCTGAGGCGGCGGCGCCGGCCGCAGCGCCGCGGCCTGCGCCGCGATCGTCGGCCGCTCGAACAGCCAGGTGACCGGCAGTTCGCGGCCGAACGCCGCGGCGATGCGGTTGCGCGCCTTCGTGGCCGCCATCGAGTCGGCACCGAGCGCGAACAGGTCGTCGACCACGCCCACGGCGTCGAGCCCGAGCACCTCGCGCCAGATCGCCTCGAGCCGCGACTCCGCGTCGCCGCGCGGCGCGCTCGTCTCCAGTGTGATGGAGCGTTCGCCCGCGTACAAAG
>CAZFET010000105.1:0-209 GCA_964517545.1 uncultured Burkholderiaceae bacterium | reverse complement strand
CGGCGCGCGTGGCGCGCGACCGTGGTCGGGCTCGTCGCCAGGCTCCGACAGTGCGGCACGGTCGACCTTGAGGTTCGCGTTGAGCGGCAGGCGCGGCAGGCTCACGACGGCGCGCGGCGCGAGCGCCGGCGACAGCTCGCGGGCCACCGCCGCGCGCAGCGCGTCGGCGCGCGGCGGGTTCTACGGATCGCGCGGCACCACCCACGCGA
>CAZFET010000104.1:0-10807 GCA_964517545.1 uncultured Burkholderiaceae bacterium | reverse complement strand
CGGCGCGCTCGCGTTCGCTGCGGCATCGGCCATCGCGATGCCGGCGTCCGCGGCCTGTCCGCCCGCGCAGCCGCAGGTGCTGCTGGAGCGCTTCGTGTCGGCCGACTGCGCGGCCTGCTGGGAGGTCGCGCCGCCCAATCCCGCGCCCGGCCAGCGCGCGTTCGCGCTGGACTGGGTGGTGCCTTCGGCTCGCGGCGACGCTGCGCCGCTGGCCGCCGCCGCGGTGTCGGGATCGGCCGCTCGCGCCGCGCGCGGCGGCAGCCTGCGCAGCGACGAGGCGCTCACGCTGAGTCATCCGCTGCCGGCCGCGAGCGCGCTGCTCGTCGGCGTGGAGGATGGCCCGGCGTGAAACGGCTACATGGGCCTGCGCATCGCCGTCGGCTACAACGCCAAGCGCCCGCTGCCCAAGGGGCTGAGCGCGTGGCTCGCGCTGGTCGAGCGCATCGAGGCCGGCAGCGAGGGCACGCCGGTCGATCGGCAGCTCGTGCGCACGCTGGTGGGTCCGCTGCCGCTGGACGGCCTGGCCGAGCGGCCGGTGGAACACCTGCGCGCGGTGCGCCTGCCCGAGACCGGCAAGGTCGAGCGGCTCGGCGTGGTGGGCTGGGTCGAGACCGACAAGGGGCGCGTGCTGTCGGTCGCGCGCGGCGCCTTCAAGGACTGCCCCGTGCGCTGACCGGCATCGCGCCCGAGCCGTGCGCCGGGCCGTCCGGCGCGCGACAATCCGCACCATCATGGAAATCTTTGACTACGACAACATCCTGCTGCTGCCGCGCAAGTGCCGCGTGGCCAGCCGCAGCGAGTGCGACACCTCGGTGGAGTTCGGCGGCCGCCGCTTCAAGCTGCCGGCGGTGCCCGCGAACATGCGCACCGTGCTCGACGAGTCGATCGCCGAGATGCTGGCCGCCAACGGCTACTTCTACGTGATGCACCGCTTCGACCTCGACAACGTGGCGTTCGCGCGGCGCATGCGCGAGCGCGGGCTGTACGTGTCGATCAGCTCGGGCGTGAAGGCCGCCGACGTCGACACCATCGACCGGCTGGCCGCCGAAGGCATCGGCGCCGACTACGTGACCATCGACATCGCGCACGGCCACGCCGACAGCGTGCAGCGCATGATCGGGCACATCAAGTCGAAGCTGCCGGGCGCGTTCGTCATCGCGGGCAACGTGGGCACGCCCGAAGCGGTGATCGACCTCGAGAACTGGGGCGCCGACGCCACCAAGGTCGGCAGCGGCCCGGGCAAGGTGTGCAGCCCGCGGCTCAAGACCGGCTTCGGCACGGGCGGCTGGCAGCTCTCGGCGCTCAAGTGGTGCGCGCGCGTGGCCACCAAGCCCATCATCGCCGACGGCGGCATCCGCCACCACGGCGACATCGCCAAGAGCGTGCGCTTCGGCGCCGCGATGGTGATGATCGGCTCGCTGTTCGCCGGCCACGAGGAGAGCCCCGGCCAGACCGTCGAGGTCGACGGGCGCCTGTACAAGGAGTACTACGGCTCGGCCAGCGACTTCAACAAGGGCGAGTACAAGCACGTCGAGGGCAAGCGCATCCTCGAGCCGATCAAGGGTCGCCTGGCCGACACCCTGCGCGAGATGCAGGAAGACCTGCAGAGCTCGATCAGCTACGCCGGCGGCCGCGAGCTGAAGGACCTGCGCAAGGTGAACTACGTGATCCTCGGCGGCGAGAACGCGGGCGAGCACCTGTTCATGTAGGAGCCGCGGCCCCCGGCCGCCGCTCAGCGGCCGATCATGCGCGGCCGATCGCCGTCGTGGACACGGCCGATGGCGGCGCGGGCGGCCATGGGCTGCTCGCGCGTGGCCGTGGCGCCACCGCAGCTGCCGGTGTCTGCGTGACGGCGCGCCGCGGCGAGCAGCGCTTCGTTCTGATCGCCGAGCGGATGGTCGAGGTCGTCGGCGATCGTGCAGCCGGCATTCGGCGCGAGGCCGCTGAAGTAGCGCCCCTGGTTCTTCGCGTTCACCGTCTCGAAGTTCACGGCCGAGAACACGGTGCCGCACACCTCCACCGGCTCGAAGCCGACCGGCTTGCCGCAGGTGGTATCGCCGATCTGCACGACCGGCACGTTCACGCCCTCGAGGCCGTTGATGACCAGCTCGCTGGCCGAGCAGGTGCGCGGGCCGGTGAGCACGTAGACGCGCGTGGCGCCGAGGTCGGCCACCGAGGTCGCGAAGCGGAACACCTGGTCCTTCGACGTCCGCTTGTCGCTGTGCAGCAAGGTCGCGAACGGCAGGCCGTTGATCGCGGCGCTGCCGGTGCGCGAGGCGAGGTCGCGCGCCACCGACACGAGGCCGCCGCCGTTGTAGCGCAGGTCGAGCACCACTTGCCGCACGCCCTGCGCGGCGAAGTCGGCGAACGCGTTGCGCATGGGCGTCTGCGCCTGCGAGATGAAGTCCTTCATCACCAGGTAGCCGAGCTTCGTGCCGCCGGGCGTGACGACGACCTTGCTCTGCGACACCGGCGTGAGCGTGTACACGGCCGACAGCAGGCTGACGTTGCGGTCGACGCCGCCGGCATTGCGCACCACGAGTTCGAGCCGCTGGCCGGCGGCGCTCGGCGACAGGAAGCCGTAGTCGTCGCGCGCGATGTACTCGGACGCGGGCACGCCGTTGATCGACACCAGCGTCTCGCCGCGCGCGACTTGACCGGCCGCGGGCGATGCAGGTTCGACATAGCGCACTCGCAGCGGCCGCTGCGGCTGGCCGAATACTTCCATGCCGGCGACCGACAGGCCGTAGCCGAGCGTGCGGCCCTCGCCGAAGAACAGGTTGAAGTCGGCGCTGCGCTCGGTGTAGCTCCACGTGTCGGACGGAAAGGTGGCCCCTCCGATCGTGCCGCCGGTCGACAGCTTCGCGTAGAAGTAGTCGTCGATGGTCGTGAACGCCGCGGGGTCGGGGTTCTTCAGCAACGGGTACCAGAGGTACTCGTCGAAGAGATAGCCGTCGAGCCACAGCTTCTGCTCCGACAGCGCGCACTGCGCCGGCAAGTCGGGGCCGTCGCTGCCACCGCCGCAGGCGGCCAGCAAGGCGAGCGCTGCCGATGCCGTCGCGAGCTTCGCGCTGCGGACCAGCGTGTTGGAGTGACGTGAAGACGGGGTGCGGGCGGGCTTCATGTGGACGTGAACGGCAGTCGTCGCCGGGCGGATGACAAGGTATCACCCGCCTACAATTTGCGCCGCCCTGCCTCGTGACCATCCATGACCGAACTCGCCAAGTCCTTCGACCCCCGTCCGATCGAAGCCAAATGGGGCCCGCAATGGGACGCGAGCGGCGTCTACGCGCCCACGCTCGACGAGACGAAGCCGTCGTTCTGCATCCAGCTGCCGCCGCCCAACGTGACCGGCACCTTGCACATGGGCCACGCGTTCAACCAGACCATCATGGACGCGCTGACCCGCTACCACCGCATGCGCGGGTTCAACACGCTGTGGGTGCCGGGCACCGACCACGCCGGCATCGCCACGCAGATCGTCGTCGAGCGCCAGCTGCAGGAGCAAGGCATCGACCGCCACGCGCTCGGCCGCGAGAAGTTCGTCGAGCGCGTGTGGCAGTGGAAGCAGCAATCGGGCTCGACCATCACGCAGCAGATGCGCCGCATGGGCGCGTCGGTGTCGTGGGCGCACGAGTACTTCACGATGGACGAGCGCCTGTCGCGCGTGGTGACCGACACCTTCGTGCAGCTCTACGAGCAGGGGCTGATCTACCGCGGCAAGCGCCTCGTCAACTGGGACCCGGTGCTGAAGTCCGCGGTCTCCGACCTGGAGGTCGAGAGCGAGGAGGAAGACGGCTTCCTCTGGCACATCCGCTACCCGCTGGCCGACGGTTCGGGCGCGCTCGTGGTGGCCACCACGCGGCCGGAGACCATGCTCGGCGACACCGCGGTGATGGTGCATCCCGACGACGAGCGCTACCGCGGCCTCGTCGGCCGGCCGGTCGTGCTGCCGCTGACCGGCCGCACGATCCCGGTGATCGCCGACGATTACGTCGACCGCGAGTTCGGCACCGGCGTCGTGAAGGTCACGCCGGCGCACGACTTCAACGACCACGCCGTGGGGCAGCGCCACGGCCTGCCGGTGATCGGCATCCTCACGCTCGACGCGAAGCTCAACGACGCGGCGCCCGCGGCCTACCGCGGGCTCGACCGCTACGAGGCGCGCCGGCGCATCGTGGCCGACCTCGAGGCGCAGGGCCTGCTGGTCGAGACGAAGAAGCACCGCCTGATGGTGCCGCGCTGCGCACGCACCGGGCAGGCGGTCGAGCCGATGCTCACCGACCAGTGGTTCGTCGCGATGAGCAAGCCGGGCCCGGACGGCAAGTCGATCGCGGCCAAGGCGATCGAGGTGGTCGACGACGGTTCGGTGCGCTTCGTGCCCGAGCAATGGGTGAACACCTACCACCAGTGGATGCACAACATCCAGGACTGGTGCATCTCGCGCCAGCTCTGGTGGGGACACCAGATCCCGGCGTGGTACGCGCCGGGTGGCGAGGTGTTCGTCGCGCGCAGCGAGGACGAGGCGCGCGCGAAGGCGCGCGCCGCCGGCATCGACGGCCCGCTGCAGCGCGACCCCGACGTGCTCGACACCTGGTACTCCTCGGCGATGGTGCCGTTCTCGTCGCTCGGCTGGCCGCAGCAGACGAAGGAGCTGTCGCTGTTCCTGCCGTCGAGCGTGCTGGTGACCGGCTTCGACATCATCTTCTTCTGGGTCGCCCGGATGATCATGATGACGGTGCACTTCACCGGGCAGGTGCCGTTTCGCGACGTGTACATCCACGGCCTCGTGCGCGACTCGCACGGCCAGAAGATGAGCAAGAGCGAAGGCAACGTGCTCGATCCGGTGGACCTGGTCGATGGCATCGCGCTCGAGCCGCTGCTGGCCAAGCGCACCACCGGCCTGCGGCGCCCCGAGACCGCGCCCAAGGTGCGCGAGGCTACGAAGAAGGAGTTCCCCGAAGGTATCCCCGGCTACGGCGCCGACGCGCTGCGCTTCACCTTCGCGGCGCTCGCCTCGCTCGGCCGCAACATCAACTTCGACAGCAAGCGCTGCGAGGGCTACCGCAACTTCTGCAACAAGCTCTGGAACGCGACGCGCTTCGTGCTGATGAACACCGACGGCCACGACTGCGGCCTGAAAGAGCACACGAAGCAGGAGTGCGCACCCGGCCAGCCCTTCGACGGCTACCTGAGCTTCAGCGCCGCCGACCGCTGGATCAGCGGCGAGCTGCAGCGCGTGGAAGCGGCCGTCGAGCGTGGCTTCGCCGAGTACCGGCTCGACCACGTGGCCAACGCCCTCTACTCGTTCGTGTGGGACGAGTACTGCGACTGGTACCTCGAGATCGCGCAGGTGCAGCTGCAAGGCGGCAGCTAGTCGCAGCCGCGCGCCACGCGCCGCACCCTGATCCGCGTGCTCGAGACGGTGCTGCGGCTGCTGCATCCGGTGGCGCCGTTCATCACCGCCGAGCTGTGGGACACGGTGGCGGTGGTGGCCGGACGCAAGGCGCCCGGCTCGTCCGACTCGATCGTCACCGCGCCCTACCCTCGCCCGCAGCTCGAGCGCGTCGACCCCGAGGCCGACGCGTGGATCGCGCGACTCAAGGCGCTGGTCGGCCACTGCCGCACCTTGCGCGGCGAGATGAATCTCTCACCGGCCGAGCGCGTGCCGCTGGTGACGATCGGCGGGCGCTCGTTCGTCGCCGAGGCGGCGCCGCTGCTCAAGACGCTGGCCAGGCTGTCGGACGTGCAGACCCTCGACGACGAGGCGGCCTTCGCCCGCGTCGCGGCCACCGCGCCGGTGGCGGTGCACGGCGACGTGCGCCTCGCGCTGCACGTGGAGATCGACGTCGAGGCCGAACGCGCGCGGCTGGCGAAGGAGATCGCGCGGCTCGAGGGCGAGGTCGGCAAGGCCAGCGCCAAGCTCGGCAACGAGAGTTTCGTGGCGCGCGCGCCGGCGGCGGTGGTGGAGCAGGAGCGTCAGCGGCTGGCCGACTTCACGGCGACGCTTCGCCGCCTGCGAGATCAAGCGACTCGCCTGGGTTCGTCTGCCTGAACTCGCTGCGCAGCACGCCGGGCACGGCGCTCAGCAGCTCGTCGATGCGACGCGCCACCGCCCACGCGCTGCGCGTGCGCGACTCGCGCGTGGTGCTGGCCACGCGCGGCGTGACCTGCAGTGACTCGATGTCGTGCAGCGGGCGGCCCGGGTCGAGCGCGCCGGGCTCGAGGCTGTCGAACCACGCGGCGGCCATGCGGCCGCTGGCCAGCACTTCGGCCAGCGCGGCTTCGTCGAACAGGCCGGAGTGCGCGATCGACACCATCACCTGGTTGGGCCGGCAGTACGGCAGGAAGCGCTCGCCGAGCAGCCCGTGATAGCGGCTGTAGTAGGCGAGCTGCACGCACACCGCGTCGGACTGCTCCAGCAGTTCGCGCAGGCCGAGCGGCTCGACCCGCCAGCGCGCCCACAGGCCGTCGGTCGCGTGCAGTGAAGGGTCGTAGCCCACGACGCGTGAGCCGAAGCCGGACAGCAGCTCGACCATCGAGCGCGCCGACGGCTGCATGCCGATCAGGCCGACCGTGCAGGCGCCGAGCTCGCGGCCGACCAGCAGGCCGTCGGAGCCCACCACCGGCACGCGCCGCAGCATCGCCAGCAGCGCGCCCACCATGAACTCGGCCTCGGCGTTGGCCGTGGCGGTGAGGCTGCGCACCACTTCCACGCCGGCCTTGCCGCAGGCGTCGAGGTCGATGTTCTCGGCGCCCGCGCTCACGCGGCCCACCGCGCGCAGCACCGGCGCGTAGTGCAGTGCCTGCGCATCGAGCGCCACCGACGGCGGAATGATCAGCGCGCGCACGTTGTACAGCGCCTGCCGGAAGCCCCGCGGATCGCGCGCCAGTTCAGGGGCGTAGCGCACCTGATAGCGCTCGCCGAGCCAGTCCATGACCTCGGCTTCGAGCGGTTCGACGATCAGCAGGTCCATGCGTCTTGGGGGTCGTGACGGTCACGGCGACGCGAGACCTGCGTGCCAGAATGACTTCGACTTCCCGCGGATTGTAAGCAAATGTTCGTCAAGAAAGCGATCTTTCCCGTCGCAGGTCTCGGCACCCGATTCCTGCCGGCCACGAAGGCCCAGCCCAAGGAGATGCTGCCGGTGGTGGACAAGCCGCTGATCCAGTACGCCGTCGAGGAGGCGTATGCCGCGGGCATTCGAGAGATGATCTTCGTCACCGGCCGCCACAAGCGACCCATCGAGGACCACTTTGACATGACGTTCGAGCTGGAGACAGCCCTCGAACAAGCGGGCAAGGAGGAACTACTTCACGTCGTGCGCAGCGTGAAGCCCGACGACATGGAGTGCATCTACGTGCGGCAGGCGCAGGCGCTCGGCCTCGGGCACGCGGTGCTGTGCGGCCAGCGGCTGGTGGGCCACGAGCCGTTCGCGGTGCTGCTGGCCGACGACCTGATGGTCGGCGAGCCGCCGGTCATGGCGCAGATGGTCGAGCAGTTCCGCGAGTGGCGCGTGTCGATCCTCGCCGTGCAGGAGGTGCCGCCCGAGCACACGCGACGCTACGGCATCGTCGCCGGCACGCCGGTGCGCGAGAACCTGATCGACGTGAGCCGCATCGTCGAGAAGCCGGCGCCCGAGGCGGCGCCGTCGCGGCTGGGCGTGGCCGGGCGCTACATCCTGACGCCCGGCGTCTTCCACGAGATCGAGACGCAGCCGCGCGGCGTGGGTGGCGAGATCCAGCTCACCGATGGCATCGCCGGGCTGCTGCGACGCGAGAAGGTGTTCGCGTACCGCTACGAGGGCAAGCGCTACGACTGCGGCAGCAAGGACGGCTGGCTGCAGGCCAACGTCGAACTCGGCCTCGCCCACCCGCAGCTCGGACCGGGCTTCCGCGAGTACCTCAAGGGCTATTGCTGAGCGGCCGCGGCGCCCGCCGCGTTCAGCGGCGGCGCAGGAAGTGGATGAACTCTTCGCCGACCGTGGTCTGCTCGACCAGGTCGTTGCCGGTCTGGCGCGCGAAGGCCTGGAAGTCGCGCACCGATCCCGGGTCGGTCGCCACGACCTTGAGCACCTCGCCCGTGCGCATGTCGGCGAGCGCCTTCTTCGCCTTCAGGATGGGCAGCGGGCAGTTGAGCCCGCGGGTGTCGAGTTCCTTGTTCGCGTCCATCGTGAACCTCGTGAGTTGCGGGAATTCTAGGCTCAGGCCCGCTGGCCCCCGTCGAACCACTGCGGCTCGATGCCGCGCGAGCGCAGGAAGGCGGCCAGCGCGTAGCCCGTGCCGGCCGGCCAGCAGCGCACCTGCGACGGCTCGTACAGCCGGTACTCGGCCAGCTCGGGCGACAGCCGGATCTCGCCGCGCGCCACCGCGTGATACGCGACGATGAGCTGGTTCATGCGCTGGAAGTCCCACACGCCGAGCAGCGCGAGCGACTCGACCGCCAGCGCGGTCTCCTCGGCCACCTCGCGGCGGATGCTGTCCTCGGGCGACTCGCCCGCCTCCATGAACCCGGTGACCAGGCCGAACATCTTGCCGGGCCACGCCGCGTTGCGCGCCAGCAGGAGCTGCCCGCCGCGGTCGGCGCATTCGATGACGGCGGCCAGCACCGGCGTCGGGTTGTTCCAGTGCGTCCAGCCGCAGGCCGCGCAGCGCAGCCGCGTCTTCGGCCCGCCGTCCTCGGCGGCCTCGAGCATCGCCAGCGGCGACGCGCAGCGCGGGCAGTAGAGGAAGGCATCGGTCACGCTCACGCCGGGCTCAGGCGGGAAACACGCCGGTGGACAGGTAGCGGTCACCGCGGTCGCACACCACGAACACGATGGTCGCGTTCTCGACCTTCGCCGCGATCTGCAGCGCGACCCAGCACGCGCCGGCCGCCGAGATGCCGGCGAACAGGCCTTCCTCGCGTGCCAGCCGGCGCGCCATCTCCTCGGCGTCGGACTGGCTCACGAGCACCAGCTCGTCGACGTGGGTCGGGTCGTAGATCTTCGGCAGGTAGGCCTCGGGCCACTTGCGGATGCCCGGGATGCGCGAGCCTTCGGCCGGCTGCGCGCCGACGATGCGCACGGCCGGGTTCTGCTCCTTCAGGTAGCGCGACACGCCGGTGATCGTGCCGGTGGTGCCCATCGCGCTGACGAAGTGCGTGATGCGCCCGTCGGTGTCGCGCCAGATCTCGGGGCCGGTGGTCTCGTAGTGGACGCGCGGGTTGTCGGCGTTGGCGAACTGGTCGAGCACGCGGCCCTTGCCGTCGCGCTGCATCTGCTCGGCCAGGTCGCGCGCGTACTCCATGCCGCCCGAGCGCGGCGTGAGGATCAGCTCGGCGCCGAACGCCTTCATCGTCTGCGCGCGTTCGACCGACAGGTCCTCCGGCATGATCAGCACCATGCGGTAGCCGCGGATCGCCGCGGCCATCGCCAGCGCGATGCCGGTGTTGCCCGACGTGGCCTCGATCAGCGTGTCGCCCGGCTTGATCTCGCCGCGCGCCTCGGCGCCGCGGATCATGCTGATCGCGGGCCGGTCCTTCACGGAGCCGGCCGGGTTGTTGCCCTCGAGCTTGCCGAGGATCACGTTGCCGCGCCGTTCGATGTCGGCGCCGGGCAGCCGCTGCAGCCGCACCAGCGGCGTGCCGCCGATCGCGTCTTCGAGAGTCTTGTAGCGCTGGCTCATCGCAAGGTGGTGGTGCCCGGGGCCGGACTCGAACCGGCACGCCTTGCGGCGGTGGATTTTGAGTCCACTACGTCTACCGATTTCGTCACCCGGGCCGCGGGCGCGATCTTCGCACAACCGTTGCGGCGCGCCGCGTGTGGGGCCGAAGCCCCGGCCGGTGCGTTCAGCGCCGTCCCGCCTCGAACAGGTACGGCGCGCGCTGCGTCGACAGCTCCAGCTTCGTCCTGCGCGTCACCACGTCGGCGAGCACCTCCTCGTGGCCGGCCTCCAGCGCGTCGATCACCTGGCGCACCACGACCTCGGGCGTGATCTTCGGCGCCGGGATGCCGCGCGCCATCTCGGTGTCGATGAACGCGGCGTGCACGCCCACGACGAGCGTGCCCTGCGCGCGCAGCTCGTTGCGCAGGCCGTTCGTCAGCCCCCACAGCGCCGACTTCGACGCCGCGTACGAGCCGACCGACGGGATGTTCAGCCAGCTCAGCACCGACAGCATGTTGACCATCGCGCCGCCGCCGTTCGCGCCGAGCACCGGCGCGAAGGCATGCGCCACGGCGAGCGTGCCGAACACGTTGGTCTCGAAGTTGGCCCGCGCCACCTCCAGCGCCTCGGGCATGCCGAGCGTGCCGCGCTGCGCGACGCCGGCGTTGTTGACGAGCAGGCTCACGTCGCCGCATTCGCGCGCGGCGGCGGCCACCTGCGCCGCATCGGTGATGTCCAGGCGCAGCGGCACCGCGCCGGGCACCGCGACCTTGGCCGGATCGCGCGCGGCCGCGTACACCTTGCGCGCGCCGGCCGCGAGCAGTCCGCGCACGAACGCCTCGCCCACGCCCCGGTTGGCGCCGGTGACCAGCGCCACCGTGTCGTCGATCTTCATCCGTCTGGCTCCTGTGTGGATCATGGCGACCCCGCCACGGCCGTGGCCACGGGGGCCGACGCGTCCCAGGCGCCGCCGAGCGCTCGCACCAGGGCCACGGCGGCGAGCGCACGTTCGCGCTCGGCCTGGGCGAGCGAGCGCTGCGCCGCCAGCACCTGGCGCTCGGCGTCGATCACCTCGAGATGGCTCACGTGGCCGGCGCGATAGCGCCGCATCGACAGCTCGGCCGCGCGCTGCGCCGACTGCCGCGCCTGCGCGAACTCGGCC
>CAZFET010000103.1:0-10816 GCA_964517545.1 uncultured Burkholderiaceae bacterium | reverse complement strand
GCCAGCGCGTCGCGGCGCGGCAGCGAGTAGCGGTGCATCAGCACGCCGACGGCCAGCGCCACCGGGTGCGCCAGCGGGTCGGTGCCGGCCGGCGCCGACGCTGCCGGCCGCGACGCCCGCGCCGCGGCGCGCGCCTCGCGCGACGGCAGGTGGGCGAACGCCGCCTCGACCGCCGGCACGATCTGCCGCACGTCCAGCGGCTTGACGAGATAGGCCACCGCGCCGAGCTCCTTGACCTTCGCCACGGTGGCGTCGTCGGAGAACGCCGAGAGGAACATGAACGGCAGGCGCAGGTGGTCGCGCAGGTACTCGGCCACGTCGAAGCCGCTCTTGCCCTGCATGCGGATGTCGAGCAGCGCCAGGTCGGGCTCGCGCGAGCGCGCGAGCAGGATGGCGTCGTCGCCGTTGTCGGCATCGATCACGTCGTAGCCGGCCTGCGCGAGGCCGTGCGTCAGGGTCGCCAGCACCAGCCGGTCGTCGTCGACCACCAGGATCCTGCCTTTGGCACTCATACGCCGCACTGTATCGGTCCGAAGATCAAGGATTTTCACCTTTCATCATGGACGAAGGATTGGCAGATCGTCACAACGGCTCCAGCAAGGTCACGCCGGGCGGCACGAGCGTGACGGTGGCGACGACCTGGCCGTCCAGTTCCGCCAGCGCCAGCCGCGAGCTGCGCCGCGGCAGCAGCGCGCGCACCAGGCCCAGCCCCGACACGCCGCCGGGCACGCCCGCCAGGTCGAAGCCCGGGGGCAGGCGGCCCGGGTTGGAGATCGCGATGCGGACCTCGGCGCTGCCGCAGTCCACCTCGCAGCGCACCGCGCCGTCGCCGGCGTGCTTCAGCGCGTTGGTCAGCAGCTCGTTGAGCGTCAGCGCGATCGGGATCGATTCGGCCTCGGGCAGCGCCCAGCGGTGCGGCGCCGCGCCGCCCACCTGCAGCTCGACGTTGCGCCCGAACAGCCGCTGGACGGAGCCGGCGATCGCCTCGACCACGCTCTTGACGCGCAACGGCCCGGCATTGCCCACCTGCAGCCCGTAGACCTGCGCGATCGCCTGCACCTGGCCCACCGCCTCGGCGAGCGCCGGGGCGACCTCGGGCCGCCGCTGCGCGATCTGCTGCAGCAGCCCGGCCACGCCCTGCAGGTTGTTCTTGATGCGGTGGTGCACCTCCTTGACCAGCATCTCGCGCTGCGCGATGGCGGCCTCGAGCCGCGCCGCCTCGGCCGCGCGCTGCTCGCTCACGTCGGTCGAGACGATGAGCATCTGGTCGGGCGGCTCGCCCTCGCGCGTGGCGATCGGCTGGAAGCGCGCCTCCCACACGCGCTCGCCGCGCGGCGTGGGCCAGCGGTACTCGCGCAAGGTGACGCTGTCGCGCGCGGCCAGCGCGGCCAGCAGGTCGGCGCGCACGCGCGCGGCCGTCTCGGGGTCGTACAGGTCCTCCGGCGTGCGGCCGGCGATGTCGGCGCCGGGCGGACGCGCGATCGCCTTGCGCGCCGCCGGGTTGGCCTGCAGCACGCGCAAGCCGGCCGCATCGCACAGCACGATGGCCATCGGCGCCAGCTCGATGATCCGCCGCAGCGACGCCTCGGTCTGCACGCTGCGCGCCTCGGCCTGGCGGCGCCGGTCGATGTCGAGCAGCGCGTAGGTGAGCTGGCGGCCGCCGGAGCCGCGGCCGGTGAGCACCGCGTTGCCGGCCACCCAGAACTCGCGCCCGTCGCGCGCGCGCAGGCGGCACTCGAAGGTCTGCGCCTGGCCCTCGTCGAGCGTGTCGAGCCATTGCGCGGCCTGGCGGAACGGGTGCGTCGCCTCGTCGGTGGCCACGGCGTCGATCGGCTGCCCGACGAAGTCGGCCAGCTTGCCGCCGAACATGCGGCGCGCCGAGCGGTTCATCCAGTCGATGCCGGCGTCGCCCACGCTGACGATGCCCACCAGCACCGAGTCGAGGATCGCGCGCGTGCGCTCCGACTGCAGCAGCAGCGACTCCTCGGCGCGCCGCCGGTCGTCGACGTTCACGTACGAGGCGATCACCTCGCCGCCGGCATCGCCCTCGCGCACGAGCCGCTTGCTCACCTGGACCCACAGCGTGCTGCCGTCGGCGCGCCGCAGCAGCCGCTCGCCGCTCCAGTGGCCGTGGGCCGCGAGCGCCGCGCGCTGCTCGGCGCCGATGCGCTCGTAGTGCGCGGCGTCGGCGAACAGCTCGGCGTGGTCGAGGCCCTGCAGCGCGCCCGGCTCGTGGCCGGTGAGCCGCGCCAGCGCGTCGTTGGCCCGCACGATGCGGCGCCCGGACAGGTAGGCGATGCCGATGTCCGACAGCCCGAACATCAGCTCGCGGTCGTGCAGCAGCGCCTCGAGCTCGGCTTGCTGCTGCTTCAGCCGCGTGATGTCGCTGAGCACCACCGTCGCCTCGCCGGCGCCGCCGGCGGGCGCGCGGCGCATCGACAGCGAGCACCAGCGCGCGGCGCCGCCGTCGGACGGCGGCACGCTGTACTCCGTCTCGTACAACGGACTCTCGTCGAGCGCGGCGAGCGCTTCGTGCAGGCTCGCGCGCGCGGCGGCGTGGCCGGCATCGAGGGTCGCGACGGCCGCGCCGTCGAGCGCGCCGGAGGTCACGCCGAACAGCCGCTCGAAGCGCGCATTGACGCGCACGAAGCGCCCGTCGCGCAGGTAGGCGATGCCCGCGCTCACGCTGTCGAGCACCGTGCCGAGCTCGCGCAGCAGCGCCTCGTTGCGCTCGGCGGCGAGCTGCTGCTCGGTGACGTCGAGCGTGACCACCGAGGTGGCGCGCTCGCCGCTGGCGAGCTCGGCCGGCTCGACGCGCGTGAGCAGCCAGCGCATGCCGATGTCGGGGTGGCGCACCGCGTAGCGCACCTCCACCCGCTCGCTGCGCCGCAGCGCCTGCTGCAGCCGCTCGAACTCGGCCATCGAGCCGGGCTCGACGATGTCGCGCCCGATCGCCTGCAGCGCCGCGGCGCGCGACGAGGCCGGCGATGCGGCCTGCGCCGCCGTCGACGCTCGCGGCACGCCGCTCTTGAGCCAGCCCATCGATTCGTGGAAGGTCGCCAGCGCGACGCCGGCCGTGTCGACCAGCGCGCCGAGCTGCGCCTGGGCGATGTCGCGCTCGCCCTCGGAACTTCGGTCCTCGATCACCGCCATCACGTGGCGCGTGCCGCCGGGGGCCTCGGCGCAGCGCAGCAGCGCGCGCAGCCGGCGCATGCCGCCGTCGGGCAGCGGCAGCAGCGCCTGGCACACCAGCGGCGGCGCGCCGGGCTGCAGTTCGTCGCGCGGACCGCGCTCGGCCCAGCCGAGCAGCTCGCGCAGCGCGGGCTCGGCCTCGGGCAGCGCCACCGGCGCGCGGCCGGCCAGCGCCTCGAACGCGGCGTTGCTGCGCACCACCAGGCCGGCCGCGTCGTACAGCAGCATGCCCACCGGGCTCGGGTCGAACCACTGGTCGAGCTCGCGCGACGAGCGCTCGGCCGCGCCGCGCGCCTGGTGCTCGTCGGTGCAGTCCTGCAGCACGGCCAGCAGCAAGGTGCGGCCCTGCCCGTCGCGCACCGCGCGGCGCATGGCGCGTAACCGGCGCACGCCGCCGGCCGCGTCGACGATGCGCCGCTCGACCAGCGGCGCGGGCTTGCCGGCCTCGAGCTCGTCGCGCAGCTGGCGGCGAAACGCGAGGTTGATCGCGCGGTCTTCCTCGGGCTGCAGCGCCAGCGGGTCCATCCCGACGAGCATGCTCTCGGGGTAGCCGGTGAACTCGAGATAGGCGCGGTTCACCGCGACCAGCCGGAAGTCGAGGTCCTGCAAGGTCGCCGGGAACGGCGAGTCCCAGAACATGCGCAGCAAGCCGGTGCCGCCGCCATCGTCGAGCGGGATCGGGTTCGCGTCGCCCGCCGGCACCGCCGCGTCGCCGACCGGCGTGGCGTGCAACGCGAAGCGCTGAACGTCCAGCGGCACCAGCGCGAGCCGCGCGCCGCGGCCGTCGTTCAGCCGCGCCAGCGGCGCGACACCCGCGCCGCGCGCGCCGGCCGGGCCGAGGCGCAGCGCGCGCTGCACCCAGGCGGCCGCCTCGTGCCCGAGCGCCGGGCCGAGCTGCTCGGCGGCGGTGCCGGGCTCCGCGCCGAGCAGGCGCCGGGCCGACGTGTTGGCGAACAGCGCGATGCCGCGCGCGTCGAGCACCAGCACCGCGTCGGACAAGGTGTCGAGCAGCCGTTCGACGGCGCTCAGCTTGAGGTCGGAGCGTGGCGGCAGCGCGGACTTCATCGGCGCGCGGAGTATGCCTCGCGGCCTCGCGCGCTACTCGAGCTGCGAGGCCGCCGCCAGCGCGCGCAGCACCGAGCGGTTGATCTCCTGCGGGCCCATGAACAGCGGCTCGGCGGCCTCGCGCAGGTCGTACAGCGACTCCGACTCGATCGCGTGCACGAGCTTCAGATACGGGTGGAACGGCCCGCTGCCGGCGGCCAGCGCCTGCTGCACGCGCTCGGGCACCGGCAGGGTCTTCAGCAGCGCGTCGAACGGCTCGCCGAACATCTTGTCGAGCAGCGAGAACACGCCGCAGATGAAGATCTCGCTGCGCATCTCGTCGTCGCCGTGACCGCGCGCGAGCTCCTCCATCAGCAGGCCGCGGCGCACCGCGGCGAACATGACCGGCTTCAGGTTGTCGTCCTTGCCGGCGGTGGCCAGCAGCAGCGCGAGCCAGCGCTTGAGCTTCTGGTAGCCCAGCAGCATGATCGCGTGGCGGAACGAGTTGATCTCCACGCGCAGGCCGAACAGCGGCGAGTTGATGTAGCGCAGCAGCTTGTACGCGAGCGTCGGGTCGCGCTTGAGCGTGTTCTCCAGCGCGTCGATCTCGTCGCCGCGGTCCACCCGGTTGATGAGCTCGACCACGACCTGCAGGTCCGGCCTGGCGCCGCCCTTGCCCGATGCCTGCACCTTGACCGCGTCGTCGATCGGCCAGCCCAGCACGGCGGCCGCGCCGCGCTGGAAGCTCGCGTCCAGCTCGGCCAGGGTGCGCACGCCCTGCTGCACGAACGGGATGCTGCGGCTCACGCCCGCGGGCGCCGCGGTCTCGCCGACGCGGCGGTCCTCGGACAGATCGACGATGGCCCAGCGGAAGCACGGCAGCACCTCGCGCGGCAGCTCCTTCAGGGGCCGACCCTTGAGCAGCAGCGACGTGCCGTGCGCCTTGAGCTGCTGCAGCGCCGCCACGTTGTCGGGCTCGCCGGCGAGGAAGGCCGGCACCTCGATCATCAGGTTGGTCGAAGGACGCGCGCGCAGCAGGTCGGCCAGCAAGGTTTCCGACAGCACGTTGAGCGACGCGCTGCCGCCGCCTTCGGGCCACACCTCGGCCACGGCGTCGAGCAGCGAGGCCGCGTCGAGCTGCGCGTCGGGACGGCCGGGGAAGACGGTGAGGCGGGTGGCGACGATCGCGCGATGCCGGTCGATCATCGGCGAGTAGCCCAGGGCCACCTGCCCCAGGATGGGATGGTCGGACATGCGGCGGCCCCCTCCTCGATCGCGCTCAGCCTCTGAGGTACTCGAACAGCGACAGGCGCTGCACCATCGAGTACGTCTTCAGGGCGGCATCGTAGCCGCTCTGGCGGGCCTGGAATTCCGAGATCGCCTTCACCATGTCGAGGTCCTCGGCGGCGCTGCGCTCGGTCTGCGCGTCGAGCCGGCCGTCGACCAGCCGCTGCTCGAGCCCGTCGGCGCGGTTCAGCGTCTCGCCGGCGGCGGCGCGCACGACCGACAGGCGGTTCATCGCCGCGTCGACGTCGCGCAGCGCGAACTGGTTGGCCTGCGTGATCTGCGCAGCGGTGCGCGCCGGCGTCGCCAGCGCCGCCGACGCGCGGTCGATCGCATCGAACACCGACAGGCTGGGCGTCGACGGCGCGAGGGTGAAGCCGTCGCCGTGCGCCGGCGTGCCGCGCACGGTGACGCTCTGGCCGTCGACCGTGATGGCCGCGCCGCTCGTGTACGGCACGTTGACCAGCGGCGTGGGCGCGCCGTCGCGCAGCACGCTGTACGTGGTGATGCCGCCGACCACGCTGAAGTCGATCCGGTAGGTCGAGCCGGTCACCGCCGCGGGGTCGCTGACGCGGCCCGCGTCGATCCAGGCGCCGCTGCTGCCGGGCACCGCGCGCGTCTCGAACACGCCGTTGCCGCTGGGGGCGCTCAGCCACGCGGCGCGCCCGTCGGCCGTGATCGGCATGCGCTCGCCGGCCACCACCTGCACCTCGCCGGGCACGCCGGCGAACACCACGCCGCCCGGCGCATCGACGAACGGCGGGCTCGCCGCGCCCTGCCCCGAGAACAGGTAGCCGCCGGCGCCGTCGGGCCGGTTGGCCACCGCGAGCAGCTGCTCGCGCAGGCCGCGCAGCCGGTCGGCGAGCGCGGCACGCTCGGTGTCGCTGTAGCTCGCGTTGCCGGCGGCGACCAGGGTCTCGCGCACCTGTTGCAGCAGGTCGGTCGCGTCGCCGAGCGCCGACTCGGTCTGCGTCATCGCCGTGCGGCTGGCCTCGCCCGCGCGCAGGTCGGTCTCGGCGCGGCCGATGCGCGCCAGCGCGCGCTCCGCGCGCGCCGCCGCCGCGGGGTCGTCGCTGGCCCGCTCGACGCGCTTGAGGCTCGTGAGCTGCTTCTGCAGGCGGTGCAGCTCTTCCTGGCGGCGCTGCAGGCTGTCGATGCCGGCGTCGAAGGTCTGGGCGGTGGTGACTCTCATGGTGTCGGTGCGGTGAGGATCGCGGCGAGGCGAGGGGCTCAGCCGCGCGTGGCGTCGAGCAAGGTGTCGAAGACCGACTGCGCGACCTGCAGGATCTTCGCGGCCGCCTGGTAGCCCTGCTGGAACTGGATCAGCCGCGCGGCTTCCTCGTCGAGATTCACGCCGGCCTGGCTCTCGCGGCGCGCGCGCGCGTCGGCCGCCACCGCGGCCGAGATGTCCGCGCTGCCCTGCGCGCCCTGCACGCGCACGCCCACGTCGGCGAGCGCGCCGGCCCAGGCGTCGGTGACGTTGGCGCCGCCCACCAGCGCGGCGTCGCGCAGGCCGAGCATCGCCAGCGCGTTGCCGTTGCTGGCGGCGGGGAAGGTGGTGCGCGAGACGCTGACCGTGTCGCCGTTCTTCGGCACGCCGCCCAGCCTCAGCTCGAAGCCGTTGAGCGCGATCGGCGCGTTCGGACTCCACGTGCCGGTGCCGCTGCTCACGAGCGCGCCGCCCGCGTCGCGCAGCTCCCAGGCGTAGGCCCCGCTGTCGTTGGTGAAGGTGACCGATGCGCGCAGGCTCGGGTCGAGCGCCGTGCTCACCGCGGCCAGCGACGCGATGCTCGCGGTGCCGCTGTTGCCCACGCCCAGGCTCGCGGTCACGGGCGAGGCCGCCGCGAGTCCGCGCGGGTCGTCGAGCACGCGGCGCATCTCGTTGGCGCTGCGCGCCACCGGCTGCAGCAAGAAGCGGTCGGTCGCCGCCGGCGCCGGCGCGCCCAGCGTGAGGCGAAAGCCGTCGACCACGTCGCCGTCGGCCACCGTGCGCACGAGGCCGTCGGCCAGCCGCGTGAGCTGCCAGGCGCCGGGCGCGCCCGACGGATCGGCGCGCAGCTCGTAGTCGCTGGCCTGCAGCGCGCGCACGTCGGTGACGGCGAGCGTCGGGTTGGCGACGAAGGCGCCGCCCGCGCCGCGCGCGTTGGTCTGCGCCGGCAGCACGCGCGGCGCGCCGGCGGCGAAGATCGGCGAGCCGCTGGACGACAGCAGGTCCAGGCCGAGCGCCTGCTGGCCGTTGACCGCGCCACTCACCGCGGCGGCGATGCGGCCGACGCTGTTGCGCGCATCGACCAGATCGTGGTCCTGGAAGCGCAGCAGGCCGGCGATCGAGCCGCCGGCCAGCAGCGAGGCCGGCAGCTCGCGCTGCAGGCCGCTTTCGCTGATCGCCAGCGCGACGCGCTGCGGGTCGTACGGGTGCGGCACGACGGCCAGCTTCTCGGCGTTGGCGCCCAGCACCAGCCGCTGGCCGCCGGCGACGAACACGCCGAGCGAGCCGTCGTCGGCCTGCACGGTGCTCACCTGCACGAGGCCCGACAGCTCCTGGACCAGCCGGTCGCGCTGGTCGAGCAGGTCGTTCGGGCCGTGGCCCGTGCCGCGCACGGCGACGATCTCGGCGTTGACCTTCGCGATGCGCGAGGCCAGCGAGTTCACCTGCGAGACCGCGTAGCCGAGGTCCTGCGACACGCCGGACTGCAGCGCGTCGAGCTCGGCGCCGGCCTGGCGCACGCGGGCCGCGAAGTCCTCCGCGCGCGCGAGCACGACCTGGCGGGCGCTGAGGTCCGACGGCCGCGACGCGACGTCGCCCAGCGCGTTGAGGAACTGGCCGGCCGCGTGGCCGACACCGGCCTCGCCGGTGTCGAACACCGCCTCCAGCCGCGACAGCTGCTCGGCGCGCGCCGCGTCCATCGACGCGAGCGACTGCGCGAACGCGGCCTCGCGGGTGAGGAAGGCGTCGTGCGGGCGCGTGACGGTGGCCACGTCGACGCCGCGGCCGAAGTAGCCGGCGCCGCCGAACTGCCCGCCCGCCGTCGCGAACTCGACCTGCTGGCGCGAGTAGCCGGCGACGCTGGCGTTGGCAATGTTGTGGCCGATGGTCTGCAGCGCGGCCTGGTGGGCGAACATCGCGCGCGTGCCGAGCGAGAACAGCGAGGTGCCCATGCGCGTTTTCCTCAGGCCGCCGCGCGCGCGAGGCGCAAGGTGGTATTGATGACCCGCGTGAGCTTGTCGGCGTAGGCCGGGTCGGTGGCGTAGCCGGCGCGCTGCAGCGCCCCGGCGAACGACGAGGCGCTGCCGGTCGCGGCCATCGCGTCCTGGTAGCGCGGGCTGGTGCCGATGAGCCGGGCGTAGTCGCGGAACGACTCCTCGTACGACGCGTAGGCGCGGAACTTCGCCGTCACCTTGCGCGGCTGACCGTCGACGACTTCGGTGGTCGTGATCTCGGCCACCGGCCCGCTCCAGCCCGGCCCGGCCTTGATGCCGAACAGGTTGTGCGACGGGCGCCCGTCGGCCGTGCGGATCTCGTGCCGGCCCCAGCCGGTCTCGTGCGCGGCCTGGCCGATCATGAACGCGGCCGGGATGCCGCTCGCGCGCTCGGCGGCCTGCGCGGCGGCCTGATGGCGCGACACGAAGTCGGCGGCGGACCGTTCGGGGATGCGCGGCGCGCGGGCCTCGCCCGCCGCCGGCGCGGTGCCCGCGTCGCGCGACCACGCGAGCTTCGGCGGCGCCATGCCGCTGGCCGCGCCGATGCGCTGCTCGAGCTGCCGCGCGATCGCGTCGGCCAGACCGCCGGGCAGCCCGGTCATCTTCGCCGCGAACTGCGCGTCCAGCAGCTCGGTGCCGAGTTGCGTGCCGCCGTTGTCCAGCATGCCGCTGGATATCGTCGCGGCGCGCATCGACTTCATCAGCTCCTGCATGAACAATGCCTCGAACTGCTTCGCCGCCTCGCGCACTGCGGCCTTCGGGTCGCGCGCGGCGGCGCTCCTGAGCGCGTCGATCGAGCGCGCGTCGGCGGCGACGCCTTGCGGCAGGCCCGGCAGCGCGGCCATCAGATCACCTCGATCTCGGCGTTCAGCGCGCCGGCCGCCTTCATGGCCTGCAGGATGGCCAGCAGGTCCTGCGGCGTGGCACCCAGGGCGTTGAGCGCCTTCACCACGTCGGCCAGCTTCGCGCCGGCCGGCATCTGGATCAGCGAGCCGGACTGCTGCGCGACGGTGATGTCGGACTTCTGGCCGACCACGGTCTCGCCGCGCGAGAACGGCGCGGGCTGGCTGACCACCGGCGTGGTCGAGATGGTGACCGACAGGCTGCCGTGCGCCACCGCGCACTCGCCCAGGGTCACCGACTGGTTCATCACCACCGAGCCGGTGCGCGCGTTGATGACCACCTTCGCGGCCGGCACCGCGAGCGCGACGTTCAGGTTCTCGATGTCGGCGAGGAAGGCCACGCGCGCGTCGGGATCGCCCGGCATGCGCACGCGCACCGCGCGCGCGTCGAGCGCCTGCGCGGTGCCTTCGCCCTTGGCCGTGTTGATGGCGCGCGCCACCTCGCGCGCGGTGGCGAAGTCGTCGCCGGCCACGTCGAGCTGCACGAACTCGCCCGCGTGCAGCGGCGTCGGCACGCGCCGCTCCACCGTCGCGCCGGCCGGCACGCGGCCTGCGCTCAGGTGGTTGATCTGCACCTTGGAGCCGCCGGCCGACGCGCCCGCGCCGCCCACGATCACGTTGCCCTGCGCCAGCGCGTAGATCTGCCCGTCGGCGCCCTTCAGCGGCGTGGCGATCAAGGTGCCGCCGCGCAGGCTCTTGGCGTTGCCGAGCGACGAGACCACGACGTCGATGGTCTGGCCCGGCTGCGCGAACGGCGGCAGCTGCGCCGTCACCATCACCGCGGCCACGTTGCGCAGCTGCATGTTGGTGCCCGGCGGCACGGTCACGCCCATCTGCTGCAGCATCGCCGTCAGGCTCTGCACGGTGAACGGGGTGGAGGTGGTCTGGTCGCCGGTGCCGTCGAGGCCGACCACGAGGCCGTAGCCGACCAGCGCGTTGGCGCGCACGCCCTGCACCGAGGCGACGTCCTTCAGCCGCAAGGTGGCGGCCTGCACCGGCCACCACACGGCCGCACTGGCCAGCACGAAGGCCAGTGCGACGGCGGCGCGCAGCAGGCGCTCGGTGCGGGTTCGGTGGAAGGTGTCGGCGTTCATGGCGGCGGGGCTGAAGGCAGTGAGGCTCCTGCCGCCGAGGGTGGCCGCGCTGAGATCGGCAGAACGCTCAAAAAGAAGCGGGCCAGCCAGCCTATTCCC
>CAZFET010000102.1:6687-10907 GCA_964517545.1 uncultured Burkholderiaceae bacterium | reverse complement strand
CTTGCTCGCGTTCTCGGCCAGCACGCGCATCGTGATGTCGGTCGGCCCGCCGGCGGGAAAGGCGATCATCAGCTTGACCGGCTGCGCAGGCCACTGGCCCTGCGCGCGCGCGACGAAAGGCAGCGCGGCCAGCACGGGCGCGGCGGCGATGGAACGGATGACGTGACGACGTTTCATGGGCAAGGAACTCCGGATGACTGCGGGGCGAGGCAAGCATGGTCGCGCCGCGCCACCCCCGCAATCGGGCAAGCCCGGTGCAGGGCCTTCGCGCGAACGCGCACACTCGGCGGCATCGTCACCGCTGCCCTGCCGAGTCCGACCATGCCGTACGTCCCGCACGCCCCCTTCACACCGCCGCGACCCATGCGCCGCACGCTGCTGGCCGCGATCGCGCTCGCGCTGCCCGCCCTCGCGCTGCCCGGCGTGGCCGCCGCGCAGGCCGCCGCGGGCTGGCCGAGCAAGCCGGTGCGCATCGTCGTGCCCTTCGCGGCCGGCGGCACCACCGACATCCTCGCGCGCGCGCTCGCACCCGAGCTGCAGCGCGCCTTCGGCCAGCCGTTCGTGGTCGACAACAAGCCCGGCGCGGGCGGCAACACCGGCGCGGCCGAAGTCGCCAAGGCGCCGCCCGACGGCTACACCTTGCTGATGGGCACCGTGGGCACGCACGCCATCAACCCGGCGCTGTACCCGAAGATGCCCTACGACCACGTGAAGGACTTCGCGCCGATCACCCTGGTCGCCGGCGTGCCCAACGTGCTGGTGATGAACCCGGCGCAGGCGCAGAAGTACGGCGTCAACTCCGTGGCCGACCTCGTGAAGGCGCTGAAGGCCAACCCCGGCAAGCTCAACATGGCGAGCTCGGGCAACGGCACGTCGATCCACCTGTCCGGCGAGCTGTTCAAGAGCCTGACCGGCACCTTCATGCTGCACCTGCCGTACCGCGGCTCCGGCCCGGCGATGATCGACCTGCTGGCCGGCAACGCCGACGTGATGTTCGACAACCTGCCCTCGGCCATGCCGCACATCAAGGCCGGCAAGCTCAAGGCCTTCGCGGTGACCAGCGCCACGCGCTCGGGCGCGCTGCCCGAGCTGCCGACCATCGCCGAGTCGGGCGTGAACGAACTGAAAGGCTACGAGGCCAGCTCGTGGTTCGGCCTGTTCGCGCCGGCCGGCACGCCGCCCGAGATCGTCAACCGCGTGCAGCAGGAAGTGGCCAGGGCGCTGCAAACCCCCGCGCTGAAGGAGCGCCTGCAGTCGCAGGGCGCCAACCCGAGCGGCAACACGCCCGCCGAGTTCGCGAAGCTGATCGACGCCGAGACGAAGAAGTGGGCGCAGGTGGTCAAGGTGTCGGGGGCGAAGGTCGATTGACTTCGGCCGCGCGCACCGCGCGACGCCGCCTGATCGCCACCGCCGCGGCCACCGCCGTCGCTGCGCTCGCTGTGCGCGCCGGTGCGCAGCCGGCCCCGCCGGTCGAGCTGCAGCGCGTGTCCGAGCACTGCTGGTTCGTGCAGGGGCTGGCCGCGCTCGGCACGCGCGAGAACCGCAACTTCATCAGCAACGCCGGCGTCGTGGTCACGCCGGCCGGCGTGGTGCTGGTCGACGCGCTCGGCTCGCCGGCGCTGGCGCGCGAACTGCTCGCGGCGATCGCACGGGTCGCGCGGCAGCCCGTGACGCACGCGGTGGTGACGCACTATCACGCCGACCACGTGTACGGCCTGGCCGAACTGCGACGCGCCGGCGCCTCGGTGGTCGCGCACGCGTCGGCGCGCGAATACCTCGGCTCCGAGACCGCGCCGCTGCGGCTGCGCGCCAGCATCGAAGAAGGCCTCACCGAGCCGGGCACCACGCTCGTGGCCGCCGACCGCTGGCTCGAGGCCGACACCACGCTCGAGCTCGGCGGCGTGCGACTGCGCCTCGTGCACGTCGGGCCCGCGCACACGCCGGAAGATCTGGCCGTGGTGGTCGAGCCCGACGGCGTGCTGTTCGCCGGCGACCTCGTGTTCCGCGGCCGCGTGCCCTTCGTCGGTACCGCCGACAGCCGCCGCTGGATCGCCTCGCTCGACCGGATGCTCGCGCTCGCGCCGCGCGTCATCGTGCCCGGCCACGGGCCGGTGTCGCACGACGCGCGCGCCGACCTGCAACTCACGCGCGACTACCTCGCCTACCTGCGCCAGACCATGGGCCGCGCCGCACGCGAGATGCAACCCTTCGACGACGCCTACGCCGCCACCGACTGGTCGCGCTACGAGTCGCTGCCGCTGTTCCGCATGGCCAACCGCATCAATGCGTACAACACGTACCTGCTGATGGAGCAGCAGCGGGAGTGAGGCGCGGCGGCGCCCGCGCTACACGCCCACCCACACCACCGCCCGCCGCGCTTCGATCCAGCGCTCGTAGTGCGCGGCGTAGGCTTCCTCGATGCGGTTGCGCTTGACCTTGAAGGTGGGCGTGATGAACCCGTTGTCGACGGTCCACGGCGTGGTCAGGACCACCAGGCAGTCGAGTTGTTCGTGCGGGTCGAGCCGCGCGTTCACGTCGCGCAGGTGGGCCTCGAGCGACGCTTCGATCTCGGCGCGCAGTGCCGCGTCGGCGGCGCGCTGGGCGGCGTCGGCGTTGAGCATCACCAGCCCGAGGGGCTGGCCGAGGTTGGCGCCGGTCACCGCACAGGCTTCGACGGCCGGGTGCATGACGAGCTTGTCCTCGATGGGCGCGGGCGCGACGTACTTGCCCTTGCTGGTCTTGAACAGGTCCTTCACGCGGCCGGTGATGCGCAGGTTGCCGGCCGCGTCGAGCTGGCCCTTGTCGCCGGTGTGCAGCCAGCCGTCGTCGGTGAACGCCTCGCGCGTGAGGCCGGGCTCCTTGAAGTAGCCGAGCATCAGCCCGCCGCTGCGCATCTGGATCTCGCCGCTGGCCGGGTCGAGACGGCGCCGTCTCCTCCTCGATGGTCCCCTTCACGAGCTCGCCGCTGGCCGGGTCGAGACGGCTCTCGACGCCGTCGTAGGGCAGTCCCACGGTGCCGGGGCGCGGCTGGCCGGGCAAGGTGGCGTGCGAGATGCCGCAGTTCTCGGTCATGCCGTAGACCTCGACGATCTCCAGCCCGAGGTCGGCGTACCACTTCAGCAGCTCCGGCGGCATCGGTGCCGCGCCGCCGGCGGCGAGCCGGCACTGGTCGAGGCCGAGCGCCTTGAGGATCTTGCGGCGCACGATGCCGCCGAGCAGCGGGATGCGCAGCAGCCGCTGCAGCTTGGCCGGCGGCATCTTCGCGTGCACGCCCTGCTGGAATTTCACCCACAGCCGCGGCACGGAGAAGAAGCAGGTGGGCCGCGCGCGCTGCAGGTCGGCGGCGAAGGTGTCGAGCGACTCGGCGAAGAACACGTGCATGCCGCTGGCCAGCATGCCGTGCTCGACCACGATGCGCTCGGCGACGTGCGCCAGCGGCTGGTAGCTCTGCATGCGCCAGTCGCGTTCGGGCTGCACGCGCTTGAGGCCCGCCTGGGTGGCCCACGCGAAGCCGCCGAAGCTGTGCATCACGCCCTTGGGCGCGCCGGTGGTGCCCGAGGTGTACATGATCGTGCACAGCTCGTCGGCGCCGCGCACCGGCTGGCCCTGCAGCGGCGCGGTGGCCTCGACCACCGAATCCCAGCGCAGGTAGTCGGTGGGCGGCGCCAGCGGCAGCGCGATGCACGGCAGCTCGGCCGGCACGCCGGGCTTCATCGCGTCCCAGCCGTCGAGCTTGCCGACGAACAGCAGCTTCGACTCGCTGTGCTCGAGGATCTGGCGGATGGTGGCGGCGGTCAGCGTCGGGTACAGCGGCACCGACACGTGCCCGGCCATCCAGATCGCCCAGTCGGCCATCAGCCACCACGCGGTGTTCTTCGACAGGATGGCGATGTTCGAGCCCGGCGGCAGGCCCAGCGCGCGCAGGTGCGCGGCCATGCGCCGGGCCTGGTCGGCCGCCTGCGCCCAGGTGAAGTCGCGCAGCGCGCCGCCGCCCAGCGGCTGCGTCAGGCACACCGCGTCGGGCGCCGTGCGCTCCCAGTGGTACAGGCGCTGCAACGCCAGCGCGTCGGGCACGACGTCGGGATGGCTCATCGGACGCTCCGCTCGTGGACGGTGCCGGCGAGCGTAGCGGCTCGCCATCGCGCCGACCTCAGGGTATGCCCGGATTTCCTTCGGCGCCGACGATGCGCGGCAGGTTCAGCCGACGCGGCGCCACGCGC
>CAZFET010000102.1:5496-6677 GCA_964517545.1 uncultured Burkholderiaceae bacterium | reverse complement strand
GGCGCGGTCGCGCAGCCACTGCTCGGCGAGCTCCCATACCGGCCGCGTCTGCGCGTCGCGCGCCTGCGCCGACACCGGCGCCCAGCCGGCGACCTTGTAGCTCTTGCCGGCCTCGAGCGGCCGTCCGTCCAGGCGCATGTCGCTGATGCGCGAGCCCATCGCGGCGGCCGGCGCGATGGTGTACTGCAGGCCGCCCACGCGCACCATGTCGCCGCCTTGCTGGTAGTACGGGTCGGGGTTGAACAGGTTGTCGGCCACGTCCTCGAGGATGGTCTTGATCTGCTCGCCGGTGAGCTCGCTGACGGTGGTGTACGGGTAGGTGATGGCGGTCTGGTCCATCAGCAGCTCGCGCGTGATCGGCTGGCCGGGCAGCAAGGTGGTGCCCCAGCGGAAGCCGGGCGAGAACGCGATCTGCGCGCCCTGCACCTCCATCAGCGCATCGCACAGCAGCTGGTCCCACGAGCCGTTGAAGTTGCCGCGCCGGTACAGCAAGGCGTCGCTGACCGCGAGCACCTCGCGCAGCTTCGCTTCGTGCGGCGCGCGCACCTTGTCGATCAGCGCCTGCATGTCCGGGTCGGCCGGCAGCAGGTTGGCGAACACCGGCAGCAGCCGGTAGCGCAGGCCGGCCACGCGGCCGGCCTTCACGTCGAGGTCGAGCACGCCGAGGAACTTGCCGTTGCTGCCCGCGTTGGTGACGAGCGTCTGCCCGCCGCGGTTCTTCACGACCACCGGCAGCGGCACGCCGTCGTGCGTGTGGCCGCCGAGGATGGCGTCGAGGCCGCTCACGCGCGAGGCCAGCTTCAGGTCGACGTCCATGCCGTTGTGGCTGAGCAGCACCACGACCTGCGCGCCCCTGGCGCGCGCGTCGTCGACCGCCTTCTGCATCTCCTCGTCGCGGATGCCGAAGCTCCAGTCGGGCACGAAGTAGCGCGGGTTGGCGATCGGCGTGTAGGGGAAGGCCTGGCCGACGATGGCCACCGGCACGCCGTTGACCTCGCGCATCACGTAGGGCTTGAACACCTCGTCGCCGAAGTCGGTGGTGCGCACGTTCTGCGCCACGAAGTCGACGCGGCCCTTGAAGTCGCCGTCGACCACCTGCTTCACGCGCTAGGCGCCGTAGGTGAACTCCCAGTGCCCGGTCATCACGTCCACGCCGAGCCGCAGGCAGGCATCGACCATGT
>CAZFET010000102.1:0-5486 GCA_964517545.1 uncultured Burkholderiaceae bacterium | reverse complement strand
GCCGAGCCCTGCCAGGTGTCGCCGCCGTCGAGCAGCAGCGCGCCGGGCCGCGAGGCCTTGAGCCGCTTCACGAGCGTGGCGAGGTGCGCGAAGCCGCCGACCTTGCCGTAGCGCCGCGCGGCGCGCTCGAAGTCGAGGCAGGTGAACGCGTGCGCCTCGCGCGTGCCCGGGCGCAGACCCGCGGCCTTCAGCAGCGCCTCGCCCACCAGGTGCGGCAGCTTGCCGGCCTGCTCGCCGAAGCCGAGGTTGACGCTCGGCTCGCGGAAGTGGATCGGCAGCAGCTGCGCGTGGCAGTCGGTGAAGTGCAGCAGCGAGACGTTGCCGAAGCGCGGCAGCTCGTAGGGCGACGCGGCCTGCGCGTGCGACTCGCGCGCGTCGAGCGCGAAGCCGGCGACGGCCGCCGCCCCGAGCACGCGCGCGAAGTCGCGGCGGCCCAGGTTCATGCGGAAGGTCTCACTGGTTGACGGGGCTCTGCGGATCGAGCAGCAGCGCCATGATGTCGCGCATCTGCTTCTCGTTGAGCACACCCGCGTGGCCGAAGCGCGGCATGCCGGAGCACGCCGTGTAGGCCTTCGAGTTGTAGATCTTGCCCCACGTGTACTGCACGATCGGCTGCGCCGCGGGAGCGTTGGGGTCGGTCACGCCGCGCAGCTTGCCGTACTGGTAGAGGCTGGGGCCGAGCGTGCCGAAGGAGATCTCCTGCTTGCTGATCTGGTGGCAGTTGTAGCAGTTGCCTCCGCTCGGCGCGTTGGCCGCGTCGGTCCAGGTCATGCCGCGCCCGTTCTGCGCGAGGCGTTCGCCTTCGCGCCAGTCGCCGAGGTACTTGCCGTCCGACGGCGGCTTGATGGTCGCGAGCGCCTCGGCTTCGATGCGCCTGGCCACGTCGGCCGGCGGCGCGTCGGGCGACGAGCAGGCGCGCTGCGCGAGGTCCTGCTCGATGCGGTCCATCTTGGCGATGCCCTGTTCGCGGAACGAGGCCTTCATGACCTGCTGCGTCAGTGCATCGAGCTCGGCGGGCGACGGCAAGGTGGCGCAGCCGGCGATCGCGGCGACGGCACCGGCAGCGGCCAGCGCGGCGACGGCACGGGGATGGCGGAACTTCTTCATGCGTCGGCTCCCGTTCAGCGCTTGATCGACGGCGCGATCGACTCCGCGCCCTTGGCGTTGACCCCCATGTACACGCCCAGCGCGATGGTCGCGTCGGACGCGTAGCCGGGGTACGGGAAGCGCTGCTGGCGGTAGCAGTCGTTCAGGCGCCGCTGCATGCCCCACAGCTCGCCGCTGGAGACGCGATAGGCCGGCCAGGCCGCGAAGCCGACGCCGTCGCCGGGGTTCTTCGTGAGGTCGGGCAGGTCCTGCAGGCGGATGCGCTTGCCCGCCTCGCCGTGGCACGACGCGCACGAGAAGTCGTACGGGCCGCCGCGGAAGAAGAACACGCGCTTGCCGATCTCGTACATCTTCTTCTCTTCGGCATGCGACTGCGGCAGGTTGAAGCGCATGCCGCGCGAGGCGGCCGAGATCCACGCCACCAGCGCTTCGAGGTTGGCCTGCTCGCCGCGGCCGAACGGCGTCTTCGCGATCTCGGCGGCGCTCAGGCCCTGCAGCGTCTCCATGCAGGTGAGCAGGCGCGACTCCAGGTCCTGCACCTTCTTCGTGTCGGCGAACCAGCGCGGCAGCTCGACGAAGGCGCCCTTCACCACGCCCGGCCCCTTGCCGAGGTCGCAGGCTTCGAGCGAGGCGTTCTTCGGGCCGCGCTTCTGCTTCCACAGGGCCTCGCCCTTGGCCTCGAACAGCTCGGCCGGGTTGCCGTCGGCGAGCATCGCGCGGTACTGCGCGATGCCGTCGGCCGCGTTGGTCTGGGCGAACGCGGCGCCGCTGGCGAGCAGCGCGGCGGCGAGCCCCGTGACGGTGGCGTACTTCATTCGTCTCCTCGTGCTTCGGGCGGGCAGTCGCGCCCGCGACGCGCAGGGTGCCGCACGCCGCGGGTGCTGGCTATCCGGGGTGGACCGGGTGGGCCGCTGGCAGATCCAGCTCAGGCGACCGCCGCTTCGTCGGTGCGCTTGCCGCCCTTGTTGTCGACCCAGGTCACCGTGATCTTGTCGCCCGCCTTGGCGCCCTTGACGGTGAACTGCAGGAACGGGTTCTTCGAGATCGCCGGCCCCCACAGCGCCGTCATCACGGTCTTGCCGTTGTGCTGCGCCGTGACTTCCTGGATGAACCACGCGGGGATCGTGTTGCCGGCCGAGTCCTTGCGCTGGCCGGTCTCCATCTCGTGGCTCATGAGCACGCGCACCACCGCGTTGCCGCCTTGCGCCTGCGCGCGAATCCGCATCGGGTCTGCCATCTCTCAACCTCCGCAGCCACCGAGGGTGACCTTGATTTCCTTCTGCGCGTAGAGCACGCGGTTGTCCGCGAGCACCGCGACGGCGTAGACGTTCGAGGTCTGGCCCATCTTCACGCGCGTGGAGACGGCCGGCTCGACGCCATCGGTCAGGTCGAACACCGCCGCCAGCGCGTTCGGGTTCTTCTCGACCAGCAGCATGACCCGCTTGACGCCGGGCAAGGTGGTCGTCGCGCCGACCGGCACGACGGCGCCGTTCGCGGCGATGTCGGGGCCCTGCAGGGTCAGGTCCTTGCTCTCGGCGGGCTTGGCCACGCCGAGCGCCTTGGCCACGTCGTCGAGCGACTTGGCCTCGAACGCCGCCTTGGGCCAGCCGCTCTGGGCCAGCACGTCGCGCGGCAGCAGCGACATCGTCGCCAGCAGCCCGGCGAGCTTCGCGCCGGTCTTCATCACTTCACGTCGTTGTGTCATCCACGACCTCCTGTTTCGGACACCCACTGGATCATCGCCCGGATCGCGCCTCGGCACCGCATCAGGGTTTCGCGCCGCCGGCCAGCCATTGTGCGATCTGCGCGGCCTCGGCCTCGCCGATCGACTGCGCGGGCATCGGCACCGTGCCCCACGCCCCCACGCCGCCTTGCCGGATCTTCGTGACGAGCTGCCCCACCGCGTCGTCGCGCCCGGCGTAGCGCGCGGCGATCTCGCGGAAGGCCGGGCCGACGAGCTTGCCGTCGACCTGATGGCAGGCGAGGCAGGCATTGGACTGCAGCAGCGAGCCGACCGAGGCCGCCGCCGTCGGCGTTGCCGGCGCTGCAGCGGCGGCCTTCGGCGCCGCCGGCGCGGTGTTCGCGCCGCGCTGCGGGCCGACGGTGCGCTGCTGCTGCGCGAGGTTGCCGTGCGCGTTGCGCGCGTGGTCGGGCAGGTACGACGCGATCGTCGGCTCGGTCGCGCAGTCGCGCATGCACGCCGTGCCCTGCACGTCGGGCTTGCGCCGCGTGCCGAACTCGGGGCCGGGCCACTTGGCGTGGTCGAGCGTCTTGCCGTTGCGGTTGGGCAGCAGCTGCTGCACCTGCGCGATGTTGCGCTCGGACAGCTCGAACTCCGCCGGCAGCACCTCGCCGAGGTGCAGGATGTACGCGGTGACCGCGTAGACCTCGTCGTCGGTCAGCGACTTCGGCGCGGTCCACGGCATCGCGCGGCGGATGTAGTCCCACAGCGTCGACAGCTGCGAGACCTTCATCAGGGTCGTGCGCTGCGGATAGTTCGGATCGCGCAGCGCGGCCACGCGGCCGGTCTTCACGTCCTCCTTCGTGGTGCCGCCGACGATGGGCGTGAAGACCTCGTTGCTCTCGCCGAAGACGCCGTGGCAGCCGGCGCACTTCGCCTCCCACACCTGCTGCCCCTGCGCCACCGTGCCGCGGCCGGGCGGCAGGCCCTTGAAGTCGGGACGCACGTCGATGTCCCACGCGGCCACTTCCTTCGGTGTGGCGGCACGGCCGATGCCGGGAAAGCGCTCGGCGGCGTGGGCCGCGGAGGCGGCCAGGCACGCGGCGGCGAGCGCGAGCGCGGGCAGGCGGCGGCGGGCGGCGAGGGGCTTCGACAGGCGCAGCCCGAACGGGGTGTTCGGAGCCCGCGCGGCGTCGCGGCTCCCGCGCGTCGTCCTCACTGCGCCATCAGCGCTGGGCTCGTCGAAGCCACCGTGCATCGTGAGCGCATCGATCGGGCTGGGCTCGCCGAAGCCACCGTTCGCCGTGAGCCCGTCGAAGGGCCGGCACCGCACGAGCCCGTTCATGCCCCCGCGCAGCGTGAGTCCGCCGAAGCCCCGGCCCGCGGCGCTCCCGTCACGAGAGCTGGACATTCTTCACCTCGCCGCTCTCCTGGACGAGCCACGTCTGGATCGCGTTGTTGTGATAAATCGAGCGCCGCCCGCGCACCGCGCGCAGCTGGCGGTAGGTGGGCTGCACCTGGCCGGTGGAGTCGGTGGCGCGGCTCATCACCAGCGCGGGCTTGCCGTCCCACACCCAGTCGAGGCTGAAGCGCGTGAGGCACTTGTCCATCATCGGCGACTGCAGCCGTGCCTCGCGCCAGTGGCGCCCGCCGTCGACGCTCACGTCGACCTTCACGATGCGCCCGCGGCCCGACCACGCGAGGCCGCTGATGCTGTAGAAGCCCTTGTCGAGCAGCACCTGCCCGCCCGACGGCGTGGTGACCACGCTCTTGACCTCCTGGATCGACGTGTACGCGCGGTGCAGCCCGTCGGGCATGAGGTCGATGTAGTGGATGTTCTCGTCCTTGCTCGCGTAGGGCTGGTCGCCCAGTTCGACGCGGCGCAGCCACTTCACCCAGCTCACGCCCTGCACGCCGGGCACCACGAGGCGCAGCGGGTAGCCGTTCTCCGGGCGCAGCATCTCGCCGTTCTGGCCGTAGGCGACGAGCACCTCGCCGCTGCGGATCAGCTCGACCGGGATCGTGCGCGTCATCGACGAGCCGTCGGCGCCTTCGGCGAGCGCGAACCTGCCGCGTTTCCAGTCGGCGCCGCACATCTCGAGCAGGGTGACCAGCGGCACGCCGGTGAACTCGCTGCAGCTCAGCATGCCGTGCGTGTACTGCACCGTCGGCACCGCGACGTTGCCCCACTCCATGCCGGTGTTGGCGCCGCACTCGATGAAGTGGAAGCGCGACACCGACGGCAGCCGCATCAGCTCGTCCATCGTGAAGACCATGGGCCGCTTGAGCATCTTCTCGTCCGACCCGTTGAGCATAAAGCGGTGCTTCGACGGGTCGATGTCCCACCAGCCCTGGTGGTGGCGCTCGAAGTGCAGCCCGCTCGGCGTGACGATGCCGAACAGCCCCTGCAGCGGGCAGAACGACACCGAGGCCTGGCGCGTCTGCGTGAGGCCCGGGCTCTGCCGGCGCTGCAGGTTGGCCTCGTACTTCGACGGTTTGCCGTAGCCGTCGGTCGCGACGCCCTGCCCCAGCGCGCGCGTGTGCTCGGGCAGTTCGAGGATGTGCGGGTCGCCGCCCGAGGCCGGCAGCGGGTTGGCCTGCGCGTGCGCGCGACCGCCCGCACCGGCCGCGGCCGCGACACCGGCGGCGGCGACCACCGAGCGCAGGAAGCCGCGACGGCCCTGGCGCGCCTCGGCCT
>CAZFET010000101.1:0-11108 GCA_964517545.1 uncultured Burkholderiaceae bacterium | reverse complement strand
TTCCACTCGCGTTCCTGCGCGAACTCGCCGCCCATGAACAGCAGCTTCTTGCCCGGGTGGCCCCACATGAAGCCGAAGTAGGCGCGCAGGTTGGCGAACTTCTGCCAGCGGTCGCCCGGCATGCGGCCGAGCAGCGAGCCCTTGCCGTGCACCACCTCGTCGTGCGACAGCGGCAGCACGAAGTTCTCGTTGAAGGCGTACACCAGGCCGAAGGTCATCTCGCCGTGATGCCAGCGCCGGTGCACGGGCTCGCGCTTCATGTACGACAAGGTGTCGTGCATCCAGCCGAGGTTCCACTTGTAGTGGAAGCCGAGCCCGCCGCTCCACGTGGGGCGCGACACCGCCGGGAACGCCGTCGACTCCTCGGCCAGCGTGACCGCCTGCGGCCGCTCGCCGCCCACCACCTCGTTCATGCGCTTGAGAAAGCCGATCGCCTCGAGGTTCTCGCGGCCGCCGTGCACGTTGGGCACCCACTGGCCGTGCCCGCGGCTGTAGTCGCGGTACAGCATCGAGGCCACCGCGTCGACGCGCAGCCCGTCGAGGCCGAAGCGCTCGAGCCAGTACAGCGCGCTGCCGACCAGGAAGTTGCGCACCTCGGTGCGGCCGAAGTGGTAGATCAGCGTGTTCCAGTCCTGGTGCACGCCCTCGCGCGGATCGGCGTACTCGTACAGGTGCGTGCCGTCGAAGCGCGCGAGGCCGTGCGCGTCGGACGGGAAGTGCGCCGGCACCCAGTCGGCGATCACGCCGAGCCCGGCTGCGTGCGCGCGCTCGACGAACCTCCGCAGCCCGTCGGGTTCGCCGAAGCGGCGCGTCGGCGCGTACAGCCCGATCGGCTGGTAGCCCCACGATCCGTCGAACGGATGCTCGCTCACCGGCAGCAGCTCGAGGTGCGTGAAGCCCATGTCGAGCGCATAGGGCACGAGCGCGTCGGCGAGCTCGTCCCAGTCGAGCCAGCGGTGGCCGTGCTCGGGCTTGCGCCGCCACGAGCCGAGGTGCACCTCGTAGATGCTGATCGGCGCGTCGAGCGCGTTGGCGCGCTGGCGATCGGCCGACGGCGGCTGCGGCGGCGGCATCGGCGCGACCACGCTCGCGGTGGCCGGGCGCAGCTCGCTCGCGCGTGCGTACGGGTCGGCCTTGTGCGGCAGCAGGTGGCCGTCGGCGCCGATCAGCTCGAACTTGTAGGCCGCGCCGGGCCCGACACCGGGCACGAACAGCTCCCACACGCCGCACTCGCGGCGCAGCCGCATCGGATGGCGGCGGCCGTCCCAGTGGTTGAACTCGCCGACCACGCTCACGCGCCGCGCGTTCGGCGCCCACACGGCGAAGGCCGTGCCGCGCACGCCGAGCATCTCGCGCGGGTGCGCGCCGAGCACCTCGAACGGCCGCAGGTGCGAGCCTTCGCCGAGCAGCCAGGCGTCGAGCTCGCCGAGCACCGGCGGGAAGCGGTACGGGTCGTCGACGGTCTGCTCGCCGCCGTCGGGCCAGCGCACGAGCAGGCGGTAGGCCGGACACGTCGCCGCTGCCACCTCGCCCGCGAACACGCCGTCGGCGTGCAGGCGCTGCAGCGACGCGAGCAGGTGGCCGTCGGCCGCGTCGAGCACCGACACCGCCAGCGCGTCGGGCTGCACGGTCGCGATGCGCCAGCGGCCGTCGGCCGAGGCGTGCGGCCCGAGCACCGAGAACGGATCGCCGTGTCGCGCCTGGCGCAGCAGCTCGACGTGGTGCGCGGTCAGCACGCGACGGCGGACTCAGCGGGAGGTGCCGACGCGCCAGATCTCGCGCGCGTAGCCGCGGATCGTGCGGTCCGACGAGAACGCGCCCATGCCGGCCACGTTGGCGATCGCGCGCGCCGCCCACTCGTCGGGCGTGCGGTACAGCGCGTCGACGCGCTCCTGCGCCGCGAGGTACGGCGCGAAGTCGGCGAGCAGCAGGTAGTAGTCGCCGCCCCACAGCAGCGAGTCCACGACCGCGCGATAGCGGTCGGGCTCGTCGGGCGAGAAGGTGCCCGACGTGATCGCGTCGAGCACCGCCTTGATGCGCGGGTCGGTCTCGTACAGGTGCAGCGGCTTGTGACCCTGCGCGCGCAGCGCGGCGACCTCGTGCGCGCGGTGGCCGAAGATGAAGATGTTGTCGTCGCCCACCGCCTGGCGGATCTCGATGTTGGCGCCGTCGTCGGTGCCGATCGTCAGCGCGCCGTTGAGCGCGAGCTTCATGTTGCCGGTGCCCGAGGCTTCGGTGCCGGCGGTGGAGATCTGCTCGGAGAGATCGGCGCCCGGCATCACGACCTCGGCGACCGAGACGCCGTAGTTCGGCAGGAACACGACCTTCAGCCGGTCGGCCATGCGCGCGTCGCGGTTGATCACCGCCGCCACGTCGTGGATCAGCCGCACGATCAGCTTGGCCATGTGGTAGCTCGACGCCGCCTTGCCCGCGAACACGACGCTGCGCGGCACCCAGTCGCGCTGCGGCTCGGCCGCGATGCCCTGCCAGCGCGCGACGACGTGCAGCAGGTTGAGCAGCTGGCGCTTGTATTCGTGGATGCGCTTGACCTGCACGTCGAACAGGCTCGCCGGGTCGAGCCGCAGCCCGAGTTCGCGCTCGACGTGCGCGGCGAGCCGTTCCTTGTTGATGCGCTTGGCCGTGGCGAACGCGTGGCGGAACGTGGCCGAGTCGGCGTGCCGGCGCAGCTCGCCCAGCCGGTCGAGGTCGAGCCGCCAGTCGACGCCGTCCGCGCGCCCGAGCGTGCGGTCGAGCAGCGCGGCGAGTCCCGGGTTGGCCTGTGCCAGCCAGCGCCGCGGCGTGACCCCGTTGGTCACGTTGGTGAAGCGCTCGGGCCACAGCGCGGCGAAGTCGGAGAAGATCGTCTTCACCAGCAGCCCGGAGTGCAGCGCCGACACGCCGTTGACCTTGCGGCTGCCGACCACCGACAGGTGCGCCATGCGCACGCGGCGCTCGTGGTTCTCCTCGATCAGCGACAGCCGCCGGATGAACTCGGCATCGCCGGGCCGCGCCCGGCCGGCCTCGACGAGGAAGTCGTGGTTGATGCGGAACACGATCTCCAGGTGCCGCGGCAGCACGTGCTGGATCAGCGCGACCGGCCAGGTCTCGAGCGCCTCGGGCATCAGGGTGTGGTTGGTGTAGCTGAACACCTCGCGCGTGACGGGCCAGGCCTCGGCCCAGCGCAGGCCGTGCTCGTCGACCAGCAGGCGCATCAGCTCGGCCACGCCGATCGCCGGGTGCGTGTCGTTCAGGTGGATCGCCACGTGCTCGGCCAGGTTGGCGAGCGTGCCGTGCTCGGCGAGGTGGCGCGCCAGCACGTCCTGCAGCGACGCGCTGGTGAAGAAGTACTCCTGCTTCAGCCGCAGTTCGCGGCCGGCCGGCGTGCTGTCGTTCGGGTACAGCACCCACGAGATGTTCTCGAACTGGTTCTTCACCTCGGCCGCACGCTGGTAGTCGCCCGCGTTGAAGGCGTGCAGGTCGATGTGCGCCGGCGCGGCGGCCTTCCACAGCCGCAGGGTCGACACGTGATCGGTGCCGTGGCCCGGCACGACCATGTCGAACGCCTTGGCCAGCACCTCGTCGCCGTGGCGCCAGCGGCGGCGCTCGCCGGTGTCGTCGACGGCCTCGACCCAGCCGCCGAAGCGCACCGGCCAGGCCACGCCGGGCCGCGGGAACTCCCACGGCGAGCCGTCGGCCAGCCACGGATCGGGATGCTCGACCTGCCGGCCGCCGGCGATGCTCTGCGCGAACATGCCGTACTCGTAGCGGATGCCGTAGCCGAACGACGGGATGCCGAGGGTCGCCATCGAGTCGAGGAAGCACGCCGCGAGCCGGCCGAGGCCGCCGTTGCCGAGCGCGGCATCGGCCTCGCAGCGCTGCACGTCCTCGAGCGACGCCGCATGGGCGCGCAGCGCCTCGGCCGCAGGCCCGTCGAGCTGCAGCGCCGCGAGCGCGTTGCCCAGGGTGCGGCCGATCAGGAACTCCATCGACAGGTAGACCACGCGGCGCGCCCGCGCCGCGCGTTCGGCGGCCTGCGTGACCACCCAGCGCTCGGCCAGGCGCGCGCGCAGCGCCTGCGCCAGCGCGTGCATCAGGTCGTCGCAGGTGGCCTCGTCGGGGGCCACGCCGACGGTGTGCAGCAGGTGGTGCTCGACGGCCTGGCGCAGGTCGTCCGCGGAATCGGCCGTCGGGTTGCTCATGCGGAGTGCGGTAGCAGGGACCGGGCCAGTGTCCCGCACCACGCGCGAAGGCGTCAACGGGCGCGCGCCACCCCGCGGATCGGCGTGGGCCCGTGCAAGTGCCCCTGTACGAGCGCCGTGCGGTGGTCCCACAATGGTCCGGCCGTCCGCGATGCGAGGTCCTTCATGCAGCCCACCGAACTCGCCCGCAACCTCGATCTGCCCAAGCGCGCGATCGCCCTCGTGCTCGCCGGCGGACGCGGCAGCCGCCTGAAGAGCCTGACCGACCGGCGCGCCAAGCCCGCGGTGTACTTCGGCGGCAAGTTCCGCATCATCGACTTCGCGCTGTCGAACTGCCTGAACTCCGGCATCCGGCGCATCGGCGTCATCACGCAGTACAAGAGCCACAGCCTGCTGCGCCACCTGCAGCGCGGCTGGGCGTTCCTGAAGAACGAGATGAACGAGTTCGTCGACCTGCTGCCGGCGCAGCAGCGCATCGACGAGGAGAGCTGGTACCGCGGCACGGCCGACGCCGTGTACCAGAACATCGACATCATCGACGGCTACGGCGCCGACTACATCGTGGTGCTCGCGGGCGACCACGTCTACAAGATGAACTACGCGCTGATGCTGGCCGATCACGTGGCCAAGGGGCGGCCGTGCACGGTGGGCTGCATCGAGGTGCCGCGCGCCGAGGCCAGCGGCTTCGGCGTGATGGCGGTGGACGAGCGCTACGTCATCACCGACTTCGTCGAGAAGCCGGCCGACCCGCCGGCCATGCCGGGTCGGCCCGACATGGCGCTGGCCAGCATGGGCATCTACGTGTTCGACGCGCAGTGGCTGTACGCGGAGCTGGCCCGCGACATGGCCGACCCCGCCTCGAGCCACGACTTCGGCAAGGACATCATCCCGCGCGCGGTGCGCAGCGGCCAGGCGGTGGCGCACCCGTTCGGCCTCAGCTGCGTGGGCACCAAGCCCGGCGAGCCGCCGTACTGGCGCGACGTCGGCACCATCGACGCGTACTGGGACGCGAACCTCGACCTCACGGCGACCGATCCGCAGCTCAACCTGTACGACACCGGCTGGCCGATCTGGACCTACCAGGCGCAGCTGCCGCCGGCGAAGTTCGTGCACAACCTGGACGACCGTCGCGGCATGGCGATCGAGTCGCTGGTCTCCGGCGGCTGCATCGTCTCGGGCCGCACCTGGCGCTCGGTGCTGTTCTCCAGCGTGCGCGTGCACTCGTACTCGGCGGTCGAGTGGTCGGTGCTGCTGCCGGCGGTGGAAGTCGGCCGGCACGCGCGCCTGAACCGCGTGGTGGTCGACCGCGGCTGCCGCATCCCCGACGGCATGGTGATCGGCGAGGACGCCGAGCTCGACGCGCGGCGCTTCCACCGCACCGACCACGGCATCACGCTCGTCACGCGCGAGATGCCCGAGAAGCTCGAGAAGCACGGCCGAGCGGCCGCACGCGTTGCAGCACAATCGGCGCCCGATGCGAGTCCTGCAAGTCGGCGCGGAAGTCTTCCCTCTCGTCAAGACCGGTGGCCTGGCCGACGTGCTGGGCGCGCTGCCGCAGGCGCTGGCCGCGCACGGCGCCGAGGTGCGGCTGCTGCTGCCGGGGCTGCCCGACATCGTCGACGCGCTGCTGCACCGCAAGCCGCTGGCCGACATCGGGCCGCTGTTCGGCGCGGCGCGCGTGCGGCTGGTGATCGGCCAGCTGCCGTACAGCCACGTGCCGGCGTACGTGATCGACGCGCCCTACCTGTACCGCCGCGAGGGCGGCCCGTACCAGATGGCCGACGGCGCCGAGTGGCCCGACAACCTGCAGCGCTTCGCGCTGCTGGGCTGGGCGGCGGCGCACCTCGCGGCCGGCGAGCTCGACCCCGCCTGGACGCCGCAGGTGATGCACGCGCACGACTGGCATGCCGCGATGAGCTGCGCCTACGTGGCGCAGCACCCGCCCACCGAGGCGGCCACCGTCTTCACGGTGCACAACCTCGCGTACCAGGGCCTGTTCGCGCCCGCCGACTACGCGCAGCTCGGGTTGCCGGCGCGCTTCATGACGCCGGCCGGCCTCGAGTTCCACGGGCAGTTCTCGTTCATGAAGGCGGGCCTGAAGTTCGCCGACCGCGTGACCACCGTGAGCCCGAGCTACGCGCGCGAGATCGCCACGCCGGAGTTCGGCTGCGGCCTCGACGGCGTGATCCGCGGTCGCGGCGCGCAGGTCTCGGGCATCCTGAACGGCATCGACCGCGACGTGTGGGACCCGGCGCGCGACAGCGCGCTGGCCGCGCCCTTCAGCGCCGCGGCGCCGGGCGGCAAGGCCGAGTGCAAGGCGGCCCTGCAGCGCCAGTTCGGGCTCGAGATCCGGCCCGATGCGCCGCTGTTCGCCGTGGTCAGCCGCCTGACGCACCAGAAGGGCATCGACCTCGTCCTCGGCGCGCTGCCGGCGCTGCTGCACGCCGGCGGCCAGCTCGCGGTGCAGGGCACGGGCGACGTGGCGCTGGAGTCGGCGCTGCGCGACGCCGCGGCCGCGCACCCGGCGCGCGTGGCCGTGCGCATCGCCTACGACGAGGCCACGGCGCACCGGCTGGTCGGCGGCGCCGACGCGATCCTCGTGCCGTCGCGCTTCGAGCCCTGCGGCCTCACGCAGATGTACGGGCTGCGCTACGGCACCTTGCCGGTGGTGCGCAGGGTCGGCGGGCTGGCCGACACGGTGCGCGACGCGGGCGACGGGCCCGAGGCCGACGCCGACTCCGACGGGTTCGTGTTCGAGGCGGCCACCGACGCCGCGCTGGCGCAGGCGATCGGCCGGGCCGTCGCGCTGTACCGCGAGCCCGCGCGCTGGGCGCTGCGCATGCGACGCGCGATGGCGGCCGACTTCTCGTGGAACGCCTCGGCGCAGGCCTACCTGGCGCTGTACCGGCAGGTGCTGAACACCTCGTCGTAGCTCAGGCCGAGCGGTTCATGTCGGGCACGCGCACGCGGCAGCGGATGCCGCGGCCCGCGTTCTCGCTCCACTCGACCTCGCCGCCGAGCTGCTTCACGCGCTTGCGCACGCCGCCCAGGCCCAGGCCGTGCGCCCACGACCGCGGGTTGCGCCCCACGCCGTCGTCGCTCACCACGAGCTCGAGCCGCTGGCCGTCGATCGTGATCGACACGTCGACGCGCGAGGCGCGGGCGTGCGCGATGGCGTTGCTCACGAGCTCGCGCAGCACGCGCGTGAGCGCCGACCACTGCACCACGCTCAGCATCACGTCGCGCTCGAAGGCCACCGACCAGCCGAGGTCGCACTGCGCGGCCGACAGGCGCTGCGCGATGTCGGCCTTCCACTCGGCCACCGCGTGCGACAGCCGGTGGCTCGGCGCGGCCAGGCCGCGCGTGAGCGTCTTCAGGTCCTGCAGGGTGTGGCGGACGTAGTCCTCCATCTCGGGGCTCGGCGCCTTGTACATGAGCGTGAGCAGCCGCGCCCCGATATCGTCGTGCAGGTCCTGCGCGAGGCGCGCGCGCTCCTCGCTGCGCCCTTGCTCGACCGCGCGGTCGTAGGCCACCGCGTGCTCGAGCTGCTCGACCACGCGCGCGGCGAGGCGGGCGTCCTCCTGCGTGAACAGGCGGCGGCCGCGCCGCGCGAAGCGCACGGCGATCGAGCGCGGAGCGTCGGCCGCCGGCACGCCGCCGAGGTCGGGCACCGGCACGACGAGCGTCGAGCCGTCGCCGATGATCCGCGGCGAGCGCGTCACGCGGTCGAGCGGCAGGACCTCGAGCGGCTCGAACAGCTCGCGCAGCAGGCGCATCAGCGCGGCCGGCAGCTGCGCCGGGTGGGCCTCGACCTCGCGCGCGATGCGGTACAGCTGCTCGAACATGCGCTCGGCCGTGGCCATGCCGGTGCCGATCATCTGGTTGAGGATCCACTGGCGCGCGGCCGCGTACACGCCGAAGGCGAGGAACAGCGCGAGCGTCAGCGACGCGAACTGCCCGAGCGAGAACACCGCGACGAACAGCAGGTCCAGCGACGTCGCCACCGTGCTCACCGCGGCCAGCATCGAGAACTCGCGCACCACCTGCTTCGAGCGCGACAGGAACGGCACCACGAGCAGCAGCGAGCCGAAGAACACGTACCAGATGACCGAGCCGATCGCGGCGAGGTGGTGCTGCAGCCCCGGCTCGTCGCCGGCCGCCGCGATGGCCAGGGTGAGCAGGCTCCAGGTGCCCAGGGTCACCACGCCGAAGCGACGCATCACGATGGCGTACGGGTGCGGCTCGATGCGGTACGACCACGTGAGCAGCGCGATCGCCAGCGCGCCCAGCAGCGCGCCGAGGCCCTGCGTCCACCACCACGCGAAGCCGAGCCGGCCGGCGATGGCCAGCGCCACCAGGCTGCCGGCGGCGGCCCAGGAGGCCGCCGCGATCCAGCCGCCGTGCGGCAGCCGGCGCGGGTGCACGGTGGCCGCGTGCACGATGGCCGACGCGGTGATCAGGTCGAAGGCCATGCGCAGCGGCCCGTTCCATTGCGCGAAGGCCGACGGCATGGCGAGGTCGAAGGTCGACTCGACCGCGATGAAGCCGAGGTTGCCGGCCTGGCTCAGCCCGATGACCCCGTACACGAGGTTGGGGGTCGACGGGCGCGCGAGCACCAGCACCATCGCCACGAGGTACAGGCCGAGCGCGAAGGCGGCCATCAGCCAGAACATCGCGCCGAGCGACGCGACGCCGCGTGGCGCGGGTGCGACGTCGGCGCGCGAGCCGTCGGCGAAGACGAGCTGCACCGGCCCCTGGCGCAGCAGCGACGACACGGCGTCGTGCAGCTCGCGGTGGCGCGCGCGCTGCGCGTCCGACGCGACCCAGCGCGCCGAGCGCTGCAGCAAGATCGCGTCGATGGCGACCTGCCGGCCGTCGCGTCCGGCCACGGCGCGCAGCTCGCGCCCCTGCAGTTCGCGCAGCTGCGGCAGCGGCGACGACACGAGCTCGACCCGCCCGCTGCCGTCGACGCGCCAGGTCGCGTCGACGTGCGGCGCGGCCGACAGCGCGTGCGCGATCAGGAAGACGGCCAGGCAGCCCGCCAGCGCGGCGGCCACCAGTAGGCGCAGCCTCCAGCCGATCCAGCGTGCCGGGCGCAGCTTGCCGGCCAGGGCGCTTTCGAGCGCGGCCGCTTCGGAGACCGTGTCGGGCCCGCCGGGGCCACCGAGGTCGCCGCGCGAGGGACGGCGCAGCCGATCGAGGACCGAGGACATGCGCGTCGCGCCGCAGGCGCCGCTACACCAGGCCCTGCTTGCTCGCGAGCACGGCCGCTTCGGCGCGGCTCGACACGTTGAGCTTCTTGTAGATCGACTTGATGTGGTCGTTGACCGTGAACCACTTGATGCCCATCAGGTTCGCGATCTCCTTGATCGTGAACCCCTTGCTCAGGTACGTGAGCACCTCGTTCTCGCGCGGCGTGAGGCGTTCGTGCTCGCCGCGCTCGCCGCCGGCCGGGGCGAGCGGCGCCGGGCGACTCGTGTGGAAGCCCGACATCGGCGCGAAGGTCGACTCCGCCGACGCGGCGCCCGCGCCGTCGCGGAAGTGGGTGAGCAGCCGGCGCGCGATGGCCGGCGACAGCGGCGGCTGGCCGCGCACGATCTTCTGCAGCTCCTCGACCAGCACCTCGAAGCGGTCTTCCTTCAGCAGGTAGCCGTCGGCGCCGCGCTGCAGCGCGGGGAACAGGTGGTCGTCGTCGGAGTACAGCGTGGTGACGATCTTCGTGGCTGGGTAGCGCGCCAGCTCGGACAGCAGCTCCATGCCGTTGCCGTCGGGCAGCTCGAGGTCGACCAGCACGAGCCTGAAGGTGTCGGGGCCGGGCTGCGGCGCGGCGCCGCCGGTCTGCGCGATCTCGCGGCGCGCCGATTCCAGGTCACCGGCCTCGCTGATGACGATGGTGTCGCTGAAGCTTTCCCGCACCACGCGGCACAGGAAGCTGCGCGCGACCGGGTTGTCTTCGAGGATCAGTACCTTGACGGCCATGCGACGCGGTCCCTTCGGCGGCCGATCGTAGCGCAAGGGCAGGGCCGTCGCGCCCGGTTTCAACTCGACGGGCAGCGCGGCCGTGCGGTCGGCACGCCCGCCCCGCCGGAACGCGGGGGCCGATCAGTTCACGAGCACGAGCTTGCCGCGCACCTCGCGCCGCGCCATGCGGGCAAAGGCCTCGCGCAGCTCGGTCATCGGCAGGCGTGTCTCGACCACCGGCTTGATGCGGCCCTCGGCGTACCACTGCGCCAGCGAGTGCAGGATCTGCGCGTTGCCGCGCGGGTCGCGCCGCGCGAACTCGCCCCAGAACACGCCGAGGATCGACACCTCCTTCAGCAGCGCGAGGTTCAGCGGCAGCGACGGGATGTCGCCGGCCGCGAAGCCGATGACGAGGTAGCGACCGCGCCAGCCGAGCGAGCGCAGCGCCGGCTCGGCGTAGCCGGCGCCCACCGGGTCGTACACCACGTCGACGCCGCGGCCCTCGGTGAGCGCCTTCACGCGCTCGCGCAGGTCCTCTCCGCGGTAGTCGATCGTCGCGTCGGCGCCGAGGCGCAGGCACAGCCCGGTCTTGTCGGCGCCGCCGGCCGCGGCGACGACGCGCGCGCCGAGCGCCTTGCCGATCTGCACGGCCGCGGTGCCCACGCCGCCGGCCGCGCCGAGCACGAGCAGGGTCTCGCCGGCGCGCAGGCCGGCGCGGCCGACCAGCGCGTGATGCGTCGTGGCGTAGGTGCAGATGAACGCGGCGGCGTCCTCGAACGTGAAGCCCGGCGGCATCGGCATCACGAGCTTCGCGTCGACGCACACGTGCGTGGCGAAGCCGCCGAGCCCGCCGAACGCTGCGACGGCGTCGCCCGGCTTGAGATGCGCGACGCCGTCGCCCACCGCCTCGACGATGCCGGAGAACTCGGTGCCCGGCACGAAGGGCAG
>CAZFET010000100.1:0-11125 GCA_964517545.1 uncultured Burkholderiaceae bacterium | reverse complement strand
ACCAGCGGTTCGAGGAGCTGCCCTTGTCGCTTGCGATCGACGAGACCGCGCGCATGCTCGGCGCGCCGGCCGCGCGCGTGTTCGCCGAGCTGCACGCGCCGGTGCTGCGCCGCTCGGCGCTGGCCGCGGCGCTGCTGGTGTTCGTCGACGTCATGAAGGAGCTGCCGGCCACCCTGGTGCTGCGGCCCTTCGACAGCGACACGCTCGCCGTGGTGGCCTACAACCTCGCGCGCGACGAGCGCCTCGGCGAGGCGGCCCTGCCGTCGCTGGCCGTCGTGGCGGTCGGCCGGATCCCGGTGGTGCTGCTGACCCGCGCGATGCGGCGCTGAGCCTGCGGCGCGGCCGACGGGCTTGACCTTGACACAGGGTCAAGGTGCAAGCTGCACGGCATGGCCTCGTGCGCCGACACCGCGCGCAGGGGCTCCACCGCGAGGGCACCGCCATGAGCCTGCACACGCACGAAGCGAGCGCGCCCGACGACGAGCACCGGGCGCAGCACGGCCATCATCGGCACCCGGCGCACCACGGCCATCACGGTGACGACGGGCGCGCCGCAGCGCCCGCGTCGCCGGAGCCGCCGCCGCCCGGCACGATCTACACCTGCCCGATGCACCCCGAGGTGCGGCAGGACCACCCGGGCCACTGCCCCAAGTGCGGCATGGCGCTCGAGCCGCTGATGCCGACGGCCGACGAGGCGGAGCACCCGGAGCTCGTCGACTTCCGTCGCCGCTTCTGGTGGACCCTGCCGCTGACCGTCGTGGTCACCTTGCTGGCGATGGCGGGCCATCGCCTCGGCTGGATGTCGATGGCCACGCAGAGCTGGCTCGAGCTCGCGCTGTCCGCGCCGATCGTGCTGTGGGCGGGCTGGCCGTTCTTCGTCCGCGGCGTGCAGTCGATCCGCCGGCGCAGTCCGAACATGTGGACGCTCATCGGGCTGGGCACCGCGGCGGCCTTCGCCTACAGCGTGGCCGCGACCGTCGCGCCCGACGCGTTCCCGGCGTCGTTCCGAGCGATGGGCCGCGTGGCGGTGTACTTCGAAGCGGCGGCCGTGATCATCTCGCTCACCTTGCTCGGCCAGATCCTCGAGCTGCGGGCGCGCTCGCAGACCTCGGCGGCCATCAAGGCGCTGCTCGGCCTCGCGCCCAAGACCGCGCGTCGCATCGCGGCCGACGGGAGCGAGGACGACGTGCCGCTCACGCACGTCCACGTCGGCGACCTGCTGCGCGTGCGGCCGGGCGAGAAGGTGCCGGTCGACGGTGTCGTGGTCGAAGGCGCGAGCGCGGTCGACGAGTCGATGCTCACCGGCGAGCCGGTGCCGGTCGGCAAGCGTCCGGGCGACCGGCTGATCGGCGCCACGCTCAACACCAGCGGCGCGCTGGTCATGCGCTCGGAGCGCGTCGGGGCGCAGACCATGCTCGCGCAGATCGTGCAGATGGTCGCGCAGGCGCAGCGCTCGAAGGCGCCGATGCAGCGCCTGGCCGACACTGTGGCCGGCTGGTTCGTGATGGCGGTGGTGGCGATCGCGCTGGCCACGTTCTTCGCGTGGGGCTGGTTCGGGCCCGAGCCGAGCTGGGTGTACGGCCTGGCCAACGCGGTCGCCGTGCTGATCATCGCGTGCCCGTGCGCACTCGGCCTCGCGACGCCGATGTCGATCATGGTGGCGAGCGGGCGCGCCGCCACGCGCGGCATCCTGTTCCGCGACGCCGCCGCGATCGAGCACTTCCGCAAGGTCGACACCCTGATCGTCGACAAGACCGGCACGCTCACCGAGGGCAAGCCGGCGTTCGACCGCGCCGTGCCCGCGGCCGGCCTCGCTGCCGACGAGGTCCTGCGACAGGAGCGCGTCGCGATCGACGCGCTCGCGGACGCCGCCGAGGCGCTGCGCCGCGACGGCGCGAGCTTGATGCACCTCGCGGCCGACGGGCGGCTGCTCGGTCTGCTCGCCGTGTCCGACCCCGTCAAGCGCACGACACCCGCGGCGCTCGAGGCGCTGAAGCGCGCCGGGCTGCGCGTCGTGATGGCCACCGGCGACGGCCACACCACCGCGCGCGCCGTGGCCGCCCGGCTCGGCATCGACGACGTGCACGGCGAGGTCGCGCCGGCCGACAAGCTCGCGCTGGTGAAGTCGCTGCAGCAGCAGGGGCGCGTCGTCGCGATGGCCGGCGACGGCATCAACGACGCGCCCGCGCTCGCGCAGGCCGACGTCGGGGTCGCGATGGGCACCGGCACCGACGTGGCGATGAACAGCGCACCGGTCACCCTGGTCAAGGGCGACCTGCGCGGCATCGCGCACGCGCGCCTGCTGTCGCAGGCGACGGTCGCCAACATGAAGCAGAACCTCGTCTTCGCGTTCATCTACAACGCGCTCGGCGTGCCGCTGGCCGCCGGGGTGCTGTGGCCGTTCACCGGCTGGCTGCTCTCGCCGATGGTGGCGGCCCTGGCGATGAGCCTGAGCTCGGTGTCGGTGATCGCCAACGCGCTGCGGCTGCGTCGCAGCGCGCTGCCGGCCGACTGACGACGCGGCGCGCCGGCTTGATCGAAACCAAGCCGGCCGCTGCCGCACGCGCTAGAGTTCGCGCCATGCGAGTGCCACGCCGTCATCGCCGCTGGCTGTCGGGCTGGCTCGTCGCGCTGCTGCTGACGGTGCAGTGGGCGACGGCGGCGTACGCATGCCCGCGGCTCGCGGCCGCGCCCGACGCGGTCGAGGCCGCGGCGGCCATGGCCGCGATGCCCGACTGCGCCGGCGGCATGACGGGCATGGACCCCGACCAGCCGCATCTGTGCAAGGCCCACTGCGACGCGGGCCAGCAGTCCGTCAACAGCGGCGGTGCGCCGGTCGATGCGCCGGCCGCGCTGGCCCTTGCCGGACCGCTGGCCGGCCTGATCGACCTGGCCGCCGTGGCGCGGCTCGCGTCCGCCATGCCGCCTTCGCGCGCGGCCGGTCCGCCGCGCGGCACGCCGCCGCTGTTCCTCTCGCTCCTCGTCCTGCGCCGCTAGCTCGCGCGCCAGCGCGGCGACCGCGCCCGCGTGCGCGCCGCCCTGCGCTGGCCTGCCGACGGCGCGGCGCGACGTCCTCGTGCGACGTCGCGCTGCCGCCCGACGGACCCGGCTTCCGCCCGTGCCGGAGCCGACCTGAGCGAAGGAGCCTCCGTGGACTTTCATCGAAGCGCTGCGTCACGCCTGCCCTGGCACGACCGGCCCGGCCGCCCGCCGTCGGACCGGGCACCCAAGGATCACCCGCCGACGGACCACCCGCCGACGGGCCACTCATCGACGGACCCCCCGCCATCGCGCAACGCACCGCGGGTGCGTCTGCTGCTCATCGCCTGCGCGTTCGGCGTGGCATTGCCCGCACCGGCGCGCGCCGCGGGCCTGACCTATGCCGAGGCGCTGGAACTCGCGCGCCAGGCCGCGCCGGCGATCGCGGCCGGCGACGCCGCGATCGCCGGGGCCCGCGCCGCCCGACCGGCCGCCGGCACCTTGCCGGATCCGCGCCTCGCGGCCGGCATCGAGAACCTGCCGATCGCCGGTGCCGACCGCTGGAGCACCACGCGCGACAGCGGCACGATGCAGCGGCTCGCGCTGATGCAGGAGGTGCCCAACCGCGCCAAGCGCGACGCGCGCGTGCGGGCCGTCGACGCGCGCATCGAGCGCGAACGCGCGGCGCGCGCGCTGGCCGCGCTGGCCGTGCGCCGCGAGGCCGCGCTCGCGTGGATCGGCGTCCATCACGCCGAGCGTCGCGCCGCGCTGCTCGACGAGCTGCGCCGCGAGAACCGCCTGCTGCTCGACACGTTGCCGGCGCGCATCGCGGCCGGCCAGGCGCGGCCCGCCGAGCTGGCGCTGGCGCGCCAGGCCGCGCTCGACATCGACGACCGCACCGACGAGCTGGCGCGCGACGTGGCACGGGCGCGTGCCGAGCTGCGGCGCTGGATCGGCCCGCGCGCCGACGACGTGCTGGCCGGCGAGCCGGCGCCGCCGCCGGCGCCGACGGCCGACCAGGTGCGCGCGCTGCTGCCGCGACACGCCGAACTCGCGCCCTACGCGCCGATGCGCGAGATGGCGATGGCCGAGCTGGCCGAGGCCGACGCCGAGCGGCGCGGCGACTGGTCGTGGGAGATCGCCTACAGCCGCCGGCCGCGCTACGACGACATGGTGTCGTTCCAGGTCAGCATCGACCTGCCGTGGCAGCGCGAGCGGCGGCAGCAGCCCGTCGTCGAGTCGCGGCGGCAGGAGGCCGTGCGCATCGAGGCCGAGCGCGAGGACCTGCAGCGCCGCCTCGCGGCCGAGGTCGATGCGCTGCTGGCCGACCGCGCCGCGGTCGATGCGCAGCTGGCCCGCCTGCAGTCGGCCGGGCTGGCGCTGGCCGCCGAGCGCGTGACGCTCGCGACGGCCGCCTACCAGGCCGGGCGCGGCGACCTGGCCGACGTGCTCGCGGCCCGCGGCGACGCGGTGGCGCTGCGGCTGCGCGCGATCGAACTCGAAGCGCGGCGCGATGCCTTGCGCGTGCGCCTGACCACCCTGGTGGCGGAGTGAACCGATGAAGACCTCGAAGACGATGGTGGCCGGCGCCGCGATGCTGGCCGTGGGACTGGTGGCGGGCTGGGGCGCTTCGCGCCTGCTGCAGCGCCATGCGGACGGTGCGGCCTCGATGGCGTCGGCGTCGGGTGCCGCGTCGGCGCCCGCCGCCGGCGGACGCCGCGTGCTCTATTGGTACGACCCGATGGTGCCGACGCAGAGGTTCGACAAGCCCGGCAAGTCGCCGTTCATGGACATGGACCTCGTGCCGCGCTACGCCGACGAGGCCGACGCGCAGGGCGCGGGCGGTGTCGCGGTGTCGCCGCAGGCGCGCCAGTCGCTCGGGCTGCGCACCGCGGTGGCCGAGCGGCGCGCCGTCGCGCCGTCGGTCGACGTGGTCGGCATCGTGGGCCTGAACGAGCGCGACGTCGCCATCGTGCAGGCGCGGGCGGCCGGCTTCGTCGAGCGCGTGCACCCGCGCGCGCCGGGCGACGTGATCGCGGCCGGCGCGCCGCTGGCCGAGCTGCTGCATCCGGAGTGGCTCGCCGCGCAGCACGAGTTCCTCGCCGTGCGCGCGACCGGCGACGCGGCGCTGCTCGAGGCCGCGCGCCAGCGCCTGGTGCTGCTGGGCATGCCGGCCGCGCTGATCGAGCGCGTGGAGCGCAGCGGCCGCGCCGAAGCCGCGAGCACGGTCAGCGCGCCGCTCGGCGGCCTGATCGCCGAGCTGGGCGTGCGCCAGGGCATGACCGTCGCCGCCGGCAGCACGCTCGCGCGCATCAACGGGCTCGCCACGGTGTGGGTCGAGGCCGCGGTGCCCGAGGCGCTGGCGGCGGCGGCGCGCGCGGGCCAGCCGGCCGAGGTCAGGCTCGCGGCGCTGCCGGGCGAGGTGCTGCGCGGCAAGGTGGCCGCCGTGCTGCCCGAGGCCAGCCGCGACAGCCGCACCCTGCGCGTGCGGGTCGAGCTGCCCAACCCCGGGCTGCGTCTGCGCGCCGGCATGACCGCGCAGGTGACCCTGAGCGGCGCGGCCCCCGCCGAGGCGGTGGTGGTGCCGGCCGAGGCAGTGATCCGCACCGGGCGGCGCGCGCTGGTGTACCTGCTCGAGGCGCCCGGGCGCTACCGGCCGGTGGAGGTCGAGACCGGCCCCGAAGTCGACGGCCACGTCGTCGTCCGCCGGGGTGTGCAGGCGGGTCAGCAGGTGGTGGCGTCGGGGCAGTTCCTGATCGACTCGGAAGCCAGCCTGCAGGGCCTGACGGCGTCGGGCCCGGCCGCCGCGGCCGATACCGCGGCGCGCGCGGCGAGCGCCGCCGAGCACGAGGCCACCGGCACGGTGAGCGCCATCGACGGCGCGGGCATCACGCTCGATCACGCGCCGGTGCCGGCCCTCAAGTGGCCGGCCATGACCATGCCGTTCCAGCTCGCGCAGCCCGAGCTGGCGCGCGGCCTCAAGGCCGGCGACGCGGTGCAGTTTCGCTTCCGCCAGCCAGGCGACGAGTACGTGGTCACCGAGATCGAGCGCGCCGGGAGCCGGCCATGATCGAGCAGCTCATCCGCTGGTCGGTGGCCAACCGGTTTCTCGTGCTGCTGGCGACGCTCGGGCTCGCCGCGTCGGGCCTGTGGGCGCTGCGCAGCACGCCGGTCGACGCGCTGCCGGACCTCAGCGACGTGCAGGTGATCATCCGCACCTCGTGGCCCGGGCAGGCGCCGCAGATCGTCGAGAACCAGGTGACCTACCCGCTGGCCACGACCATGCTGTCGGTGCCGGGTGCGCGCACGGTGCGCGGCTTCTCGTTCTTCGGCGACAGCTTCGTGTACGTGCTGTTCGACGACCGCACCGACCTGTACTGGGCGCGCTCGCGCGTGCTCGAGTACCTCAACCAGGTGCAGGGCCGGCTGCCGCAGGGCGCCCGGCCGTCGCTCGGCCCCGACGCCACCGGCGTGGGCTGGATCTACCAGTACGCGCTGGTCGACCGCAGCGGACGCCACGACCTGTCGCAGCTGCGCGCGCTGCAGGACTGGTTCCTGAAGTACGAGCTGAAGAGCCTGCCTGACGTGGCCGAGGTCGCCACCGTCGGCGGCATGAACCGCCAGTACCAGGTGGTGCCCGACCCGCTGAAGCTCGCCGCCTACGGCGTGACGCAGGCGCAGCTGCGCGACGCGCTGCTCGCCGCCAACCAGGAAAGCGGCGGCTCGGTGCTGACCCTGGCCGAGGCCGAGTACATGGTGCGTGCCGGCGGCTACCTGAAGACGCTGGACGACTTCCGCGGCATTCCGCTCGGGCTGCGCGCGGGCGTGCCGGTGCGCCTGGGCGACGTCGCGACGGTGCAGGTCGGGCCGGAGATGCGCCGCGGCATCGCCGAGCTCGACGGCGAAGGCGAGGTCGTCGGCGGCGTGGTGATCCTGCGCGCGGGCAAGAACGCGCAGCGCACCATCGCCGCCGTGAAGACCCGGCTCGACGAGCTGCGCCGCGGCCTGCCCGAGGGCGTGGAGATCGTCGCGACCTACGACCGCAGCGCCCTCATCGAGCGCGCGATCGACAACCTGAGCCGCAAGCTGCTCGAGGAGTTCCTGGTCGTCGCGGCGGTGTGCGCGATCTTCCTGTGGCACCTGCGCTCGGCGCTGGTGGCGATCGTGGCGCTGCCGCTGGGCATCGTGACGGCGTTCCTGGTCATGCACTGGCAGGGCATCAACGCGAACATCATGTCGCTCGGCGGCATCGCGATCGCGATCGGCGCGATGGTCGACGCGGCCGTCGTCATGATCGAGAACGCGCACAAGAAGCTCGAGGCCTGGCAGCACGCGCACCCGGGCCGGACGCTGGCCGGCGAGGCGCGCTGGAAGGTGGTCACCGACGCCGCGGTCGAGGTCGGGCCGGCGCTGTTCTTCTCGCTGCTCATCATCACCCTGTCGTTCCTGCCGGTGTTCACGCTCGAGGCGCAGGAGGGACGGCTGTTCGGCCCGCTGGCCTACACCAAGACCTATGCGATGGCCGCGGCCGCCGGGCTGTCGGTCACCTTGATTCCCGTGCTGATGGGCGCGTGGATCCGCGGGCGCATTCCGGCGGAGGCCCGCAACCCGATCACGCGCGGGCTCATCGCCGCGTACCGGCCCCTGCTGGAAGCCGTGCTGCGCCGGCCGAAGACCACGCTCGTGCTGGCGGCGCTCGTGTTCGCGAGCACCGCCTGGCCGCTGGCACGCCTGGGCGGCGAGTTCCTGCCGCGCATGGACGAGGGCGACTTGCTGTACATGCCGTCGGCGCTGCCGGGGCTGTCGGCGCAGAAGGCGGCCGAGCTGCTGCAGATCACCGACCGCATGATCCGCAGCGTGCCGGAGGTCGAGCGCGTGTTCGGCAAGGCCGGCCGCGCCGAGACCGCCACCGACCCGGCGCCGCTGGAGATGTTCGAGACCACCGTGCGGCTCAAGCCGCGCGAGCAGTGGCGCGCGGGCATGACGCCCGAGAAGCTGGTCGAGGAGCTCGACGCGGCGGTGCGCGTGCCCGGCCTGGCCAACGTGTGGATCCCGCCGATCCGCAACCGCATCGACATGCTGGCCACCGGCATCAAGAGCCCCATCGGCGTGAAGGTCGCGGGCAGCGACCTGGCCGCCGTGGACCGCGTGGCACGGCAGGTCGAGCAGGTGGCCCGTGCGGTGCCGGGCGTGTCGTCGGCGCTGGCCGAGCGGCTGACCGGCGGGCGCTACGTCGAGGTGCGGATCGACCGTGCGGCGGCGGCGCGCCACGGGCTCAACATCGCCGACGTGCAGTCGGTGGTGTCGGGCGCGGTCGGCGGCGAGAACGTGGCCGAGACGGTCGAGGGGCTGGCGCGCTTCCCGATCAACATCCGCTATCCGCGCGAGTGGCGCGACTCGCCCGAGCGACTGGCCGCGCTGCCGATCCTCGCGCCGAGCGGACGGCAGATCACCCTGGGCACGGTGGCCACGATCGCCGTCGCCGACGGCCCGCCGATGCTCAAGAGCGAGAACGCGCGGCCCTCGGGCTGGGTGTATGTCGACGTGCGCGGGCGCGACCTCGCGTCGGTGGTGGCCGACCTGCGCGCGGCGGTGGCCGAGTCGGTGAAGCTCGAGCCCGGCACCAGCATCGCGTACTCGGGGCAGTTCGAGTTCCTCGAGCGCGCCAATGCGCGCCTCAAGGTCGTGGTGCCGGCGACCCTGCTCATCATCTTCGTGCTGCTGTACCTGACCTTCCGCCGCGTCGACGAGGCCGCGCTGATCATGGCCACCTTGCCGTTCGCGCTGACCGGCGGCGTGTGGTTCCTGTGGGCGATGGGCTACGACCTGTCGATCGCCACCGGCGTGGGCTTCATCGCGCTGGCCGGCGTGGCGGCCGAGTTCGGCGTCGTGATGCTGCTGTACCTGAAGCACGCGCTGCGCGACCGCCTCGCCGCGGGCGCCGCGGCGGCGGCGGCGACGGTCGACGACGCCATCCGCGAAGGCGCGGTGCTGCGCGTGCGGCCCAAGGCGATGACCGTGGCGGTGATCCTCGGCGGCCTCGTGCCCATCGTGTGGGGCAGCGGCACCGGCTCGGAACTGATGAGCCGCATCGCCGCGCCCATGCTGGGCGGCATGGTCACGGCGCCGCTGCTGTCGCTGTTCGTGGTGCCGGCGGCGTACGCCTTGCTGCGCCGGCCGCGCGGCGCGCGCGCGTGAGGCGGTGCGGCGCGAGGGGTGCGATGGCCGTCCGGCGCGGCCCGCGCCGATCAAGCCCGCGCTGCCGAACGCAGCTCGTCGCGCGCCTGCCGCACCACGCTGACGGCCGCGCTCAGCGCGAGCACGCCCATGACGGCGGCCACCGCGAGGTCGGGCCAGCCGTGTCCGGTGCCGAACACGCCGAGCGCGGCGGCCAGCACGGCGAGGTTGCCGATCGCGTCGTTGCGCGTGCACAGCCATACCGATCGCATGTCGGCGTCGCCGTCGCGCCAGGCGTACAGCATCGCGGCCACCGCCACGTTGGCCGCCAGCGCCAGCAGACCGATGGCCCCCATGGTCACGACGTCGGGCACGCTGCCGGCCGACCACTGCCAGGCCGCCTTGCCGAGCACGAAGGCGCCGAAGGCGCCCATCGTCAGACCCTTGCACAGCGCCGCGCGCGCCCGCCATGCGAGCCCGGTGCCCAGCACGGCCAGCGACAGACCGTAGTTGGCCGCGTCGCCGAAGAAGTCGACCGCATCGGCCAGCAGCGACGCCGAGCGCGCGCTCCAGCCGCCGGCCAGTTCGACGACGAACATCGCGGCGTTGACGAGCAGCGCCAGCCACAGCACCCGGCGGTAGCGCGGGCTGGCGTCCGACGGGTCCGGGCGCGGGCTGCAGCAGGTGTCGCTCATGGTCGGAGGCCGTCGTCGATGTCGTGTCGCCGACATTGAAGTTCCTGGAGCCGCTGCGGCATCCTGGACGGACTCTCGAAGTCGGCGACCGACGTGCGGCCGCGCGGTCCGCGCGATGCGGCGAGCGACCGCCGGGACCCCCGAGGCCGCGACGACGAGCGCGTCGTCCGATCGGTCCGTGGCGCCCCCGGCAGGAATCGAACCTGCATCTAGCGCTTAGGAGGCGCTCGTTCTATCCATTGAACTACGGCGGCGGGGGAAGCGATCGTACTGCATGGGTGTCGCGCGGCTGGCGCCGCCGGCGCCTTGATCCGGACCCGCGGCGCGCCGATCATCCGCGCATGCTCGTGTTCCGCCAGCTCTTCGATCCGCGCTCGTCGACCTACACCTATCTGCTCGGCGACGACGCGAGCGGCGAGGCGCTGCTGATCGATCCGGTGTTCGAGCAGGCGCCGCGCGATGCGGCGCTGCTGGCCGAGCTCGGCCTCACGCTCGCGTGGACGCTCGACACGCACGTGCACGCCGACCACGTGACGGCGGCGTGGCGGCTCAAGCGGCGGCTCGGCAGCCGCATCGCGGTGGGCGCGGCCGGCGGTGCGCGCGGCGCCGACCGGCTGCTCGCGCACGGCGATCGCGTCGGCTTCGGCACGCGGCATGTCGGCGTGCGCGCGACCCCCGGCCACACCTCGGGCTGCCTGAGCTTCGTGCTCGACGACGAGAGCCGCGCCTTCACCGGCGACTGCCTGCTGATCCGCGGCTGCGGCCGCACCGACTTCCAGCAGGGCGACTCGCGCGCGCTGTACGCGTCGGTGCACGCGCAGCTCTTCACGCTGCCGGGGCACTGCCTGCTCTATCCGGCGCACGACTACAACGGTCTCACCGCCACCAGCGTGGCCGAGGAGCGGCGCTTCAACCCGCGCCTCGGCGGCGAGGTGAGCGAGGACGACTTCGTCGGCCACATGCGCCACCTGCACCTGCCGCACCCGAAGCAAATGGACGCCGCCGTGCCGGCCAACCTGCGCTGCGGCGAGCCGGCCGACGGCGCGCTGCCGCCCGACGGCCCCGGCTGGGCGCGCCTGCGCTACACCTTCGGCGGGCTGTGGGAGATCGACCCCGCCGCGCTGGCCGAGGTGGCGGCCGACCTGCAGGTCGTCGCCGGGCGCGAGCCCGCCGAATTCCACGGGCCGCTCGGCCGCATCGCCGGCGCGCGGCTGGTGCCGCTCGGCCAGCTCGCCGAGCGCGCCGGCGAGCTCGACCGCACGCGCCCGGTGGTC
>CAZFET010000099.1:6764-11302 GCA_964517545.1 uncultured Burkholderiaceae bacterium | reverse complement strand
GCAGTCGCGTTCGCCGCCGGCTCGGTGCTCGCCGAGCGGCAGCTGTGGGGCAAGGCGCGCCGCCTGCTCGAACAGGCCGCCGCCGACGAGTCGCTCGACGCCGCCACGCGTCGCCGCGCGTGGAAACTGCTCGCGCGCATCGCCGACGAACAGGACGACGGCGACCGCGCCGCGGCCTACCGCCGCGAAGCCACCGAGCTCGGCTGACGCGGCGAGGCCCTCGCAGCCGCTGCTATACTGCCGCCCTTCGCGGCTGTAGCTCAGTTGGATAGAGTACTTGGCTACGAACCAAGGGGTCGTGGGTTCGAATCCTGCCAGCCGCGCCAGTTGAATCGACGGGCCAGCTTCTCACGGAGCTGGCCCGTTTTCCTTGAGACGACGGCCAGAGGTCCACTGGGAGCACCAGGTCCTGCAGGGGCTGGCGGAACATGCTCAGCGGCGACGTCTTGGTCTGCAGTCACTCGCCCGCAGCCTTGCATTTGTGTACACAGAGAGACACAATGCGGTTCCCGGTCAACCGAATCACTGCACCCGCCATGGACACCACCAAAGTCGGAATCCGCGAGTTCCGCGCAGGCTTGGCCGAGTACATCGCCTCGGACAAGCCCGTGGCTGTCACGCGGCACGGCCGGACCGTGGGCATCTTCATTCCCACGCCTGGACCGTCGCAGGCAGACCAGCTGGCGCTGGCGCAGGCCAGCGCCAGGCTGAAGGCCGTGTTGCCGCTCGACGAGGACGAGGTCGATGCGCTGGTGAAGGACTTCAAGGTCGAACGCAGGGCCGCATCGGGTCAGCGCAAGCGGCGTTGAGCCTGTGGCTTCACGAGCGATCGTCCTCGACGCCAACATCCTGGTTCGTGCCGTGCTCGGCAGCCGCGTGTCGCGGCTGCTCGCGGATCACGTGGGCGGGGTGTCGTTCCTCGCCCCGGATGTCGCCTTCGACGAGGTGCGGGAACACCTGCCTGCCATCCTCGCCAGGCGCGCGAAGCCGGCGGAGGTGATCCGGGCCGCGCTTGACAAGCTGGAGGCCTTGGCGCGCGTCGTCGTCCCCGTGCCTGCCGAGTCGTACCTGCCGATGAAGGACCGTGCCATGGCACGGATCGGCGCCCGGGACCCAGAAGACTGGCCGGTGCTGGCCTGCGCGCTGGCGGCCGACTGCCCGATCTGGACCGAGGACGCCGACTTCTTCGGTGCCGGTGTTGCCACGTGGACCACGGCCAACATCGAGTTGTTTCTCGCCGAACCGGGGCAGGGGCACGGGTGAGCCCGCGCTCGGCGTCGAAGGCCGTGGGCGAGATTTGGATGGCATTCCTGCGCAGGGCGGCGCAGCACCGTGCAGATCGAGTTGGAGCGGACGGCAAGAACCCCTCGTGACTCAACACGACGACTTGCCGGCGCGCCAGTTGAATCGACGGGCCAGCTCATCGCGGAGCTGGCCCGTTTGTCTTGGTGCGGCGCGTGCGCGTGCGTGCGCGAGCGCACCCCGGGCGCTTCAGCGGCCGCCGCGCGCGGCGTGGAGCGGCGACACGTCCCTGGCGTGCGGCTTCGCGGCCGTGCCGTCGCCGGCCACGATCAGCTCGACACCCGCGTCGGACAGCAGCGACTCGAACGGCGGCGGCGGGGCCGCGTCGGTGAACAGCACGTCGATCTCGCTCAGGTGGGCGAGCTGCACCATCGCCGGCCGATTGAACTTGCTGTGGTCGGCGGCCAGCCACACCTGGCGCGAGGCTTCGATGATGGTGCGCGCGACCTTCACCTCGCGGTAGTCGAAGTCGCGCAAGGTCCCGTCGGCCTCGATCGCCGAGATGCCGATCAGCCCGATGTCGACGCGGAACTGGCGGATGAAGTCCACGGTGGCTTCGCCGACGATGCCGCGGTCCCTCGGCCGCAGCACGCCCCCGGCGACGATGACCTCGAAGCCGGGCCCGTCGGCGAGGATCGCCGCGACGTTGAGGTTGTTGGTGATCACGCGCAGGCCCTTGCGCACGCGCCGCAGCGCCTCGGCCACGGCCTCGGTCGTGGTGCCGATGTTGACGATCAGCGAGCAGTCGTCGGGCACGCGCTCGGCCAGCGCGGCCGCGATGCGGGCCTTGGCGGCCGCGTGCAGGGTCTGCCGCTGCCGGTACGCGATGTTCTCGGTGGTCGAGCTGGGCACGCGCACGCCGCCGTGGAAGCGCGCCAGCAAGCCGGCCTCGGCCAGCCGCTGCACGTCGCGCCGCACCGTCTGCAAGGTCACGCCGAAGCGCGCCGCGATCGCGTCCACGCTGAGGCTGCCGTGCTCCCGCACGACCTCGAGCAGCTGCGCCTGGCGCGGGTTCGGTGTCATCGGGGCATGTTCGTTTTCTTTCGTTTTTGGTTCGATTCGGGTAAGCACTGAGCGCGAAAGTCTGCCGTTTCTTTTCGATAGATCGATACTCCGGCCTCGCGGTGCCTCGAACGCCGCGCGCTCAACGACCCAGGAGACACACCATGACCATCCGACTGATGCCGTGCGCGGTGGCGCTGGCGGCCGCCGTGCTGGCAGCGGGCTGCGGGAAGAAGGAAGAAGCGCCCGCGACCGCCGCACCCGGCGCCAAGCCCGCCGCGACGGCGGCAGGGGCCACCCAGGGCGGCGTCGAAGCCGCCAGGCGCTGGATCGACAGCGAGTTCCAGCCCTCGGTCCTGTCCAAGGAAGAGCAGCTCAAGGAGATGGAGTGGTTCATCGCCGCGGCCAAGCCCTTCGTCGGCATGGAGATCAACGTGCTGTCGGAGACGATCCCGACGCACGAGTACGAGGCCAAGACGCTGGCCAAGGCGTTCCAGGAGATCACCGGCATCAAGGTCAACCACCAGCTGCTCGGTGAAGGCGAGGTCGTGCAGGCGGTGCAGACGCAGATGCAGACCAACCGCAACCTGTACGACGCCTACATCAACGACAGCGACCTGATCGGTACGCACTCGCGGCTGCAGAGCGCGGTGAACCTGACCGACTGGATGGCCGGCGAAGGCAAGGACGTCACCAACCCGGGCCTCGACGTCAACGACTTCATCGGCAAGAGCTTCACCACCGGCCCCGACGGCAAGCTGTGGCAGTTGCCCGACCAGCAGTTCGCCAACCTGTACTGGTTCCGCAAGGACTGGTTCGACCGGCCCGACCTGAAGGCGAAGTTCAAGGCCAAGTACGGCTACGAGCTCGGCGTGCCGGTGAACTGGAGCGCCTACGAGGACATCGCCAAGTTCTTCTCCGAGGACGTCAAGGAGATCGACGGCAAGCGCATCTACGGCCACATGGACTACGGCAAGCGCGCGCCCGACCTCGGCTGGCGCATGACCGACGCCTGGCTGTCGATGGCCGGCGCGTCGAGCAAGGGCCTGCCCAACGGCCGGCCGATCGACGAGTGGGGCATCCGCATGCCCGAGGGCTCGTGCAATCCGCAAGGCGCGAGCGTGAGCCGCGGCGGCGAGACCAACGGCCCGGCCTCGGTGTACGCGATCGCCAAGTGGGACGAGTGGCTGCGCAAGTACGCGCCGCCGGGCGCCGCCGACTACGACTTCTACCAGTCGCTGCCGGCGCTCGCGCAGGGCAACGTGGCGCAGCAGATCTTCTGGTACACCGCGTTCACCGCGAGCATGGTGGCGCCGAAGAAGGACGGCAACAACACCGTCGACGACAACGGCATGCCGCTGTGGCGCATGGCGCCGTCGCCCAAGGGCGCCTACTGGCAGGACGGCATGAAGCTCGGCTACCAGGATGCCGGCTCGTGGACCTTGTTCAAGAGCACGCCGCTGGAGCGCCGCAAGGCCGCCTGGCTGTACGCGCAGTTCGTCGTCAGCAAGACCGTCGACACCAAGAAGAGCCACGTCGGGCTGACCTTCACCCGCGACAGCACGGTGCGCCACGCCCCGCCCACCGAGCGCGCCCCCAAGCTCGGCGGCCTCGTCGAGTTCTACCGCTCGCCCGACCGCGTGATGTGGACGCCGACCGGCGTGAACGTGCCCGACTATCCGAAGCTCGCGCAGCTGTGGTGGCAACAGATCGGTGACGTGAACTCCGGCGCCTTCACGCCGCAGAAGGCGATGGACCGGCTGGGCGAGGAGATGGACCTCGTGATGGCGCGCATGCAGGAAGCCGACGAGAAGGCCAAGACCTACGGCGGCTGCGGCCCGCGCCTGAACAAGCCGGTCGACCCGAAGGAGTGGCTCGGCAAGCCCGACGGCCCGAAGGCCAAGCTGGCCAACGAGAAGCCCAAGGGCGTGACGATGGCCTACGAGGAGATCGTCAAGCGCTGGGCCGAGAAGAAGTAGCAGCGCTGCAGGCGTCCTGCCCGACGGACGAAGGCACGGGTGCGCAGCGCGTGCCCGGCCTTCCCGCGCGCCCCACGACATGTCCCTAGAGCTCCGCCAGGTCGCGCTGCACGTCGGCGGGGCGGTTGGCGCACGCCACGATCACGGCCACATCGCGCCCGTGCTCCTCGGACCGAATCGATCGCAGCGTCGCTTCGGGATCGCCGAGGCGCTCCGCGTCGAGCAGCAACACGTCGACCTGACGGTCTCTGAGCG
>CAZFET010000099.1:0-6754 GCA_964517545.1 uncultured Burkholderiaceae bacterium | reverse complement strand
CGACCTGGCGCTCGCGCCCGGCGGCTTCAACACGCTGCTGGGCGAGACCCTGGCGGGCAAGACCACCTTGCTGCGCCTGATGGCGGGGCTGGTCAAGCCCACCGCGGGCGAGGTGTGGTTCGGCGGACGCAACGTCACCGGCGTGCCTGTGCAGCGGCGCCGCGTGTCGATGGTGTACCAGCAGTTCATCAACTACCCCAACCTGTCGGTGTTCGAGAACATCGCCTCGCCGCTGAAGGTGGCGGGGCTGGCCGCCACCGCGATCCGCGAGCGGGTCGGGCGCATCGCCGAGCTGCTGCGGCTGTCGGCATTGCTGGACCGCAGGCCCGACGAGCTGTCCGGCGGCCAGCAGCAGCGCACGGCGCTGGCGCGCGCGCTCGTCAAGGACAGCGAGCTCGTGCTGCTGGACGAGCCGCTGGCCAACCTCGACTACAAGCTGCGCGAGTCGCTGCGCGACGAGCTGCCGCGCCTGTTCGCCGACCGCGGCTGCACGGTCGTGTACGCGACCACCGAGCCGGCCGAGGCGCTGCTGCTCGGCGGCCACGTCGCCACCTTGCACCAGGGCCGCTTGACGCAGTTCGGCCCCTGCACCGACGTGTACCGGCAGCCGGCCGACCTGACCAGCGCGCGCGTGTTCTCCGACCCGCCGATCAACGTGGCCGCCGCGCGCAAGTCGGGCGCCGACATCGTGCTGGGCGACGGCGTGCGCTGGAGCGCGCCGCCGGCGGTGCGCTCGCTGCCCGACGGCGAGATCACGGTCGCGCTGCGCCCGCACCACGTGCGCCCGGCTCCCGGCGCCGGCGTGCCGGTGGCCGGCCGCGTGCTCATCTGCGAGATCAGCGGCTCCGAGAGCGTCGTGCACTTCGCGCTGGCCGGCATCACGTGGGTGTCGCAGGTCCACGGTGTGCAGAGCCATCCGGTCGGCGAGCAGGCGCGCTTCGCGCTCGACGTGGAGCGCTGCCTGTACTTCGACGCCGCGGGCCGGCGGGTGGCGGGCTGAGTCCGATGGCGCGCATCCGGCTCGAGCAGTTGCAGCACAGCTACCGCGCCGCGCCGCGCGAGGACGTCGCGGCCGACTGGGCGCTGCGCGGGCTCGACCTCGAATGGGCCGACGGCGGCGCCTATGCGCTGCTGGGGCCTTCGGGCTGCGGCAAGACCACCTTGCTCAACCTGATCTCCGGCCTGCTGCGCCCCACGCGCGGCCGCATCCTGTTCGACGAGCGCGACGTCACGACGCTCGAGCCGGGGCAGCGCAACATCGCGCAGGTGTTCCAGTTCCCGGTGGTCTACGACACGATGAGCGTGTTCGACAACCTGGCCTTCCCGCTGCGCAACCGCGGACTGGCCGAGCCCGAGGTCAAGGCCCGCGTCGGCGAGATCGCCGAGATGCTGGACCTCTCGTCCACGCTGGGCCAGCGCGCGAGCGGCCTCACGGCCGACGGCAAGCAGAAGATCTCGCTCGGTCGCGGCCTGGTGCGATCGGACGTCGCCGCGATCCTGTTCGACGAGCCGCTGACGGTGATCGACCCGCACCTGAAGTGGCGGCTGCGCAGCAAGCTCAAGGAGCTGCACCAGCGCGTCAGGCGCACGATGGTCTACGTCACGCACGACCAGACCGAGGCGCTGACCTTCGCCGACCAGGTGGTGGTCATGTACGACGGGCAGGTCGTGCAGTCGGGAACGCCGGTCGAGCTGTTCGAGCGTCCGGCGCACACGTTCGTCGGCCACTTCATCGGCTCGCCCGGCATGAACCTGCTGCCGTGCGAGGTCGATCCGGCCGGCGTGGTGCGCTTCGGCGGACACGCCGTGGCCACCGCGTCGCGCGACCTCGCCGCCGCGCGCGGCAAGAAGACCGAGCTGGGCGTGCGGCCCGAGTTCGTGCGACTGGCCGACGCGGGCGTCCCGGCGCGCATCGAGCGCACCAGCGACATCGGGCGCTTCAGGGTGGTCGACGCGCGCTGCGGCGAGCAGCTCGTCAAGGTGCTGGTGCCCGAGGGCCAGCCCGTGCCCGAGCGCGAGGCCTGCCTCGCGTTCGACCCGCAGCGCACGCGCGTCTACGCCGACGGATGGGCGGTATGAGCCAACCCCGAAGCGCCTTCGGCGCCTTCCCCCCAGGGGGGCACCGCCAGTGGCCCGGCAAAGCCGGATCCACGGCGGTCGCTCGGTCCGGTCGCCTCGCCTTGTCGGGCCCGGCGCCTCGGGTGACGTGGAGCCGATGAGGTGAGCGCCCGGATCCCCAACCAGAAAGCCTGGTGGCTGGTGCTGCCGGTGGTGCTGCTGGTCGCCTTCAACGCGGTGATCCCGCTGATGGCGGTCGTCAACTACTCGGTGCAGGAGACCTTCGGCAACAACGAGTTCTTCTTCGAGGGCGTGCGCTGGTTCGAGCAGGTGATGCAGAGCGAGCGCTTCCGCGAGGCGCTGCAGCGGCAGATCCTCTTCACCGCCACCGTGCTCGCCATCCAGGTGCCGCTGGGCGTGGCGATCGCGCTCGCGATGCCGCGCAAGGGCATCGGCGTGTCCGTCTGCCTGGTGCTGATGGCGATGCCGCTGCTGATCCCCTACAACGTCGTCGGCGCGATGTGGAACATCTTCGCGCTGCCGGACATCGGGCTCATGGGCAAGGTGCTCAACGAGCTCGGCTTCAGCTTCAACTACACGCGCCAGCCTGTCGCCGCCTGGGTGACCCTGGTGACGATGGACGTGTGGCACTGGACCTCGCTGGTCGTGCTGCTGGCCTACGCCGGGCTGTCGGCGATCCCCGACGCGTACTACCAGGCCGCGCGCATCGACGGCGCGTCGCGCTGGGCCATTTTCCGCCACATCCAGCTGCCCAAGCTCAAGCACGTGCTGCTGATCGCGGTGCTGCTGCGCTTCATGGACAGCTTCATGATCTACACCGAGGCGGTGGTGCTCACCGGCGGCGGCCCGGGCAACGCGGCCACGCTGCTGTCGATCGACCTCGTGAAGATCGCGCTCGGGCAGTTCGATCTCGGGCCGGCGGCGGCGATGAGCCTGATCTACTTCCTGATCATCCTGTTGCTGTCGTGGCTGTTCTATACGGTGATGACGAAGGACGAGGCGTGATGCGTGCCATTCGTGCTGGGTGCAAAGCCGCGGGCGGGTGCCCCGGAGGCGCTTCGATGCGGCGGCTGGCTCGCTGCGTGAGCCAGCTCCCCTGCGGTACTCGGGTTCGCGGTGCGCGGTGGAACTCGCTTCGCTCACTTCGTTCGCTGCGCTCAAACATCCACCGCGAGTCGGATGTTGATGCGCGCACTGCGTGCGCGCCGCCGCAAACCCTCCGTTCCTCGGCGCCGCATAGGCGCGCCCCCGGGGCACCCGCCCGCGTGTCTTCGAACACCCACCCCAACAACAGTCGGTGCCTGGCAAAGCCGTGCCCGGGCGGCGTGCGCAGCGACTATGCGGCGCCGAGGAGCGCAGTGTCTTCTGGCCGCGCGCGCAGCGCGCATCAACCTCTGACTCGCTGCGGATGTCTGAGCGAAGCGAGTTCCGCAGCGGGCCAGAAGACGCGAGCACCGCAGGGAACCTGGCCCGCAGGGCGAGGCGCCGCATTCGGAGCGGAGCACGCCGCCCGGGCACGGCTTTGCCTCGCCACGTCCGTCGCGAGTCGAGATCGATGACCAGACTCAAACCGCTCATCCCGACGCTGTACATCGTCTTCCTGATGCTGCCGATCTACTGGCTCCTGAACATGTCGTTCAAGACCACCAACGAGATCCTCGGCGGCTTCACCCTGTGGCCGCGCGAGTTCACCCTCGCCAACTACGCCAGGATCCTGACGGACAGCACCTGGTACATGGGCTACGTCAACTCGCTGGCCTACGTGCTGATGAACACGGTGATCTCGGTCCCCGTCGCCCTGCCGGCGTCCTACGCGTTCTCGCGCTACCGCTTCCTCGCCGACAAGCACCTGTTCTTCTGGCTGCTGACCAACCGCATGGCGCCGCCGGCGGTGTTCGCGCTGCCGTTCTTCCAGCTGTACTCGTCGATCGGCCTGTTCGACACGCACATCGCGGTCGCGCTGGCGCACTGCCTGTTCAACATCCCGCTGGCGGTGTGGATCCTCGAGGGCTTCATGAGCGGCGTGCCGCGCGAGCTCGACGAGACGGCCTTCGTCGACGGCTATCCGTTCTGGAAGTTCTTCGTCAAGATCTTCATGCCGACCATCGCCGCGGGCATCGGCGTCGCGTGCTTCTTCTGCTTCATGTTCAGCTGGGTCGAGCTGCTGCTGGCCAAGACGCTGACGTCGGTCGAGGCCAAGCCCATCGCCGCCACGATAACGCGCACCGCCAGCACCTCGGGCTACGAGCTGGGACTGCTGGCCGCCGCCGGCGCGCTGACCATCGTGCCCGGCGCCGTGGTCATCTACTTCGTCCGCCACTACATCGCCAAGGGCTTCGCCCTGGGGCGCGTCTGAGCATGACGACGCCCCGCCGAAGCGCCTTCGGCGCCGCCACCCGTGGATCCGAAAGGGCCACTTCGTGGCCGTGCGGGCACTGCCAGCGTCCCGGCACGGCCGGTGCCGCGGCGGTCGCCGGGTGGCGTCGGAGTGCCTGGGCTGCAGCACCGCATCACGCGACGGAGGCTTGCCGTGCAACCGAACGTTGAAGCCGGCCTCGGCTGGATGGCGTGGACCTGGCAGACCGCGCTGTTCTTCGGCGTCATCGCGCTGCTGCTGGTGGTCATGGGTCTGTGGGAATGGCGATCCCCCGGCGGCGCGCCGCGGCGCGGCATCCTCGGCCTCACCACCACGCGCGGCGACCGCCTGTTCATCTCGCTGCTGGCCGCAGGCTACATCCACCTGCTGTGGCTGGCGTTCTTCGGCACGCCGCTGTGGGGCGCCAGCGCGCTCGCGCTCGTGCTGGCGTTCGTGGTCTTCCGCTACGCGTGAGATGCCCGACTCGCCGCTGGACGTGCTGGTCGTCGCTGGCGGCATCAACGGTGCCGGCATCGCGCGCGACCTGGCGGGGCGCGGCCTCCGCGTCGCGCTCGTCGAGCAGCACGATCTCGCGTCGCACACCTCGTCGGCCTCGACCAAGCTGATCCACGGCGGGCTGCGCTACCTCGAGTACTACGAGTTCTCGCTGGTGCGCAAGGCGCTGGCCGAGCGCGAGGTGCTGATGCGCGCGGCGCCGCACATCGTGCGGGCGCTGCGCTTCGTGATGCCGCACGACCCGTCGATGCGGCCCGTGTGGATGATCCGCGCCGGCCTGCTCCTCTACGACCACCTCGCGCGCCGCGAGCTGCTGCCGCCGTCGCGCACGGTGCAGCTCGCCGCGCATCCGGCCGGGCAGCCGCTGAAGCCGCAGTACCGCCGCGGCTTCGTCTACTCCGACGGCTGGGTCGACGACGCCCGGCTCGTCGTGCTCAACGCGATGGATGCGGCGGCGCACGGCACCCGCGTGTACACGCGCACGCGCTGCGTGCAGGTGCGGCAGGAAGGCGGCCTGTGGCACGCGCAGCTCGACGGCGCCGGCGCGCCGGGCCGGATCCGCGCGCGCGCGCTGGTCAACGCCGCCGGCCCGTGGGCGGCGCAGTTCCTGCGCCAGTCGCTCGGCCGGCACGACACCAAGGCGCTGCGCCTGGTCAAGGGCAGCCACATCGTCGTGCGCAGCCTGTTCGCGCACGACCACGCCTACATCTTCCAGAACGCCGACGGCCGCATCATCTTCGCGATCCCGTACGAAGGCGCGTTCACCCTGATCGGCACCACCGACGTCGAGTGGACCGGCGAGGCCGGCGCCGTGCGCATCGACGACGACGATGTCGCGTACCTGTGCGGGCAGGCGAGCCGCTACTTCGCGCGACCGGTCGCGCCGGCCGACGTGGTGTGGTCGTACTCCGGCGTGCGCCCGCTGATCGACGACGAGTCGGGCAACCCGGCGGCGGTGACGCGCGACTACCGGCTCGAGCTCGTGCACGACGGCGGCGCGCCGCTGCTGTCGGTGTGGGGCGGCAAGATCACCACCTTCCGCAAGCTGGCCGCGGCGCTGGGCCATGCCGGCCAGGCCTGGACCGCGCGCGCGCCGCTGCCCGGCGGCGACTTCTCGGGGTGGATCGCGCCCAGCGGCCGGCCCGACACCGATCTCGCGCGCTTTCGCGCGGCGCTCGCGCGCCGCGCGCCGCAGCTCGACCCGGCCACGCTCGATCGCTGGTCGCGCAGCTACGGCTCGCTGGCGGGTCACATCCTCGACCGCGGCGCGCTCGGCGCCGCGGTGGCGCCGGGCCTGCACGAGGCCGAGCTGCACGACCTGCACGAGCGCGAATGGGCGCGCGACGCCGACGACGTGCTGTGGCGTCGCAGCAAGCTGGGCCTGCACTACAGCCCCGCACAGCGCGCCGCGGTGCGGGGCTGGTGGGAGCGGCACGCGCCGTCCGGCGACGACGGCGTCAACGTCGCGCTTCGAAGATCAGGTTGAACGGCGTCTGCACGGCGCGGCGGAAGTGCCGGAAGCCCGCCTTGCGGAACACGTCGGCCAGGCGTGCCTCGCCGTGCGGCGCGCAGCAGTCGCTTGCGCGGTGCTGTCGAGCATCCCGGATCGACCACGCCTCGATCACCGTTCGGGCTGAGCCTGTCCCCGAACGGACGGTATTGCGGTCGCGCATCATGTGACGCTCAACGGCCGCGCTGCACGAGCCGGTACCAGGCCACGCCGCCTGAGTCGAGCTCGCGCACGGCCTCGCCGCGCCGGCACAGGTGGTTCAGGCAGGCGAGGCTCTCGCCGGTGGCCATGCC
>CAZFET010000098.1:4578-11351 GCA_964517545.1 uncultured Burkholderiaceae bacterium | reverse complement strand
CTCATCGGCGTTCAGACTCTACCGGGCTGATCTGGGCTGAACATACAAGCCGCGGCGGCGATGCGCAACTGCGTTTCGCCTTCGCCGGCGAGATGGGCACCGTCACCGACGAGGCGAACGCGCCGCGCAGCTTGATCGACGCCCTGCGGCGCGGCCTCGACGCGGCCGAGACCGACCTGCGCATCGACGAGGCCCGCGCCGCGGAACGGCGGCATGCGGCCGAGGGGCTCGAGCAGATCGGCGGCCTGCGCAACAGCGTGGTGGGCGACGTGCTGCGCGTGCCCGCCGTCGGCGAGGCCTTCGCACGGCTCGAAGCGGCCGGGCACACGCTGCGGGTGCGCGACGGCGCCCTCGTCATGACGCGACCGGGCAGCGACCGGCCCGAGACGGTGCTGTCCGCGCTGCAGGTGATGCAGGCGGCCGAGCAGCGTGCGCGTTTCGGTGGCGACGACGAGATCGGCCGTGCCGCGTCGGTCGCGCTCACCTTCGCGGGCGCGGTGCTGGACGGCCTGCGCTCGCGCGAGTACGGCGCGGCGTGGCAGTCGGCGCAGTCCCGACTGGGTGAGGACAGGCCGCAGGGCCGGGCAGTGCTGCGCGAGTTGCTGCGCGACGACCCCGAGGCGCTGCGCGCGCTCGATGCGCTGTGGTCCACCCCCGGCACCGACATGGAGGTCGCGCCGAACGGTCTCGTGTTCTGGTCCGGCAAGGAGTTGTCCGGCGCCGAACGCAACGCGTACCTGTCGATCGCGATGGGCACCCGGCCCCGGCCGCTCGGCGAGACGCGCGTCGACGAGCTCAAGGCCAACCTCGCGCTGCTCGCCCAGAGCGTGGCGTCGGCCGTCGGCGTCGACGCGATCGCCGCGCTGCCCGGCAACGTGATGGCCGAAGCGGTGTCGAACCCCGTCGTGCGCCGGTCGCTCGATGAGCTGGCCGGCCGCGGCTACCGCATCGAGCTCGACCGGGGCCGCCTGCTGGCCACGCCGCCGACGACGGATGCGGGCACGACGCTCACCACCGCGCACGACCTGCTGGCCGCGGCCGAGGATGCCGCGCTGTACGGCCCGCGCGAAGCGATCGGCTATCTCGGCTCGCGCATCCGGTCGGCCGCCGATCGGCTACTGGCATCGGCCGACGACGGCAACGCGACAGGCGGTGCGTCCGGCCCGCGCGGCACGACGATCGGCGTGGATCCCGGCGCCGCGGCGGACGGACTCGCGGCCGACCCGCGGTCGGCTGTCTTCAGCGCCGAACAGCGTCGCCAGATGGAACGCGGCGAGCGACAGTTCGTCGGCACGGGCTTCGGCGACGGCGAGCCCGAACCGGGATCGCCCCAGGACCAGGCCCGCCTGCGCGTGCAGGCGAGGATCCTGTTCAGGGAAGGCGGATTCGACGTCTCGACGGCCAGTGCCCAGCAGACCTACGACCTGCTGGTGCAGGCGGCCGGCGAGTTCAACCAGCTTCGGGCGGCGGCCCACGCCATCCGCGCGCAGCGACCCGAGCTGATGCAGCCGACCATCGTCGAGGGCGGGCGCGAGATCGCCAACCCGGCGGCGGCGGCGCTGCAGTCGATCTTCGACCGGGAGGCCGAGCGCACCATTCCGCCGGCGCTGGCGCAGGCGCGCGAGACCCGGCTGACGGAACGCTTCTACGACGCGACGGCCGACCAGCCGCCATCGCCGTGGCTGCGCGAAGGACTCGAGACGTACGTCGTGCTGAACGGGCGGCCGCCGCAGTCGGTGGTCGACATCGGCTCGGGCGCGGGCGTCGAGTCCCAGTACCTGCTCGAGCAAGGTGCCCGGGTGATCGCCGTCGATCCGCAGCCCGGCGCGGCGCGCCGCCTGGCCGAGCGGGTCCAGTCGCTGCCCGAGGAGCAACGCGGGCGGCTGACGCAGATCGAAGACAGCTTCGAGCGTGCCCGCCTGCCGGCGAACGTCGACGTGGTGTGGGCCGGCCGGACCTTGCCGCACATCGAGCCGCGCGCCTTGCCCGCCGTGATGGACAAGATCGCCGCGACGCTGCGGCCCGGCGGCCTGTTCGTCGCCAACTTCTTCGGTCCCGAGCATCCGCTGGCGGGCACGCTCGGCATGTCGTTCCTGAACGCCGAGCAGGTCCGGCGGCTCGTGCCCGCCGACTGGGAGATCGTCGCGCTGCAGAGTGACGGCGAGCGCCGCTCTCAGCTGATCGCGCGCAAGCCCGCAGCGGCCGTCGACGACGCCGGCGAGCGATCGCGCGCGGAGGCCGCGCCGACCGAGGCGCCGACAGCGCGCAGCGGCCCGCGCGCGTCGTCCGTCGATCTCGCCGGCGCGCCGGGCAATCGTCTGCTCGACGTGGTCAGGCGACTGCAGCGCTCGGCGGCGGACGAGCGGCGGGACGCTCGATGACGCTGCGCCCGCTGCCGCGCCACCGAGCGGCGGTGGCGCGGCGGCGGGCGACTCAACAAGTGTCAGAAGCGCCCGTCACCGCCCGCTGCCGGCCGGCCGGAGGCGTGCGGGCGTTCCCACAATCGCCCGATGTTCGAGACCCTCGGCGGCTTCAAGATCAAGGACCTGCTGTGGCCGCTGATGGCCGCGTACCCGCGCATCTTCGGCTTCTGGCTCGCGTTCCCGCTGTTCGGCCAGAAGGGCGTGCCGCTGATGGTGCGCAACGGCGTGACCGTCGCCGTCGCGCTGTTCGCATGGCCCGTGCTCGCGTCGCGCATGCCGCATCCGATGCCGGACATCGGCGAGTGGTTCTTCCTCGTGCCGAAGGAACTGGCCATCGGCTTCTTCATCGGCTTCACGCTGGGCATCGTGATCTGGGCGCTCGAGAGCGCGGGCACCCTGGTCGACACGCAGACCGGCACCAACAACGCGGCCCACATGGACCCGACCGCCGGCGCGCCGCTCGGGCCCACCGGCATCCTGCTGCGCCAGTACGCGCTGGCGCTGCTGCTGTCCAGCGGGCTGCTGCTGCAGTTCCTGGTGGCGCTGGTGTACAGCTTCACCGTGTGGCCGTGGCACGGCGCATGGCCCGACACGCAGGCGCTCGGCGCGGCGCTGTTCGGCGCGCGCACCGACCTGTACTGGGAGCTGACGCTGCGCCTCGTCGCGCCGCTGATGCTGGCGCTGCTGCTCGTCGAGATCGGCCTGGGCCTGGTCAACCGCAGCACGCCGCAGTTCGACGTGTACCGCATCAGCATGCCGATCAAGGTGCTGCTCGCGGCGGCAGCCATCGCGATCACGGCGCGGCTGTGGGCCGACGCGCTGCTGCAGCTGTTCCGCGAAGACGCGCTGCTGATCCTGCGCATCGTCGGCGCGGTCGTGCGCTGAGCCGCTGCGGCGCGTGCGCGTTGAACGCGCCACGCCGCGGGCCCATGCATGTCGCGGGAGCCCGCCATGCCCGACGATCCTGACCTCTTCGGCCGCCTCGACGGCCTCGGTGCGCGACCGGCCCGACAGGCCTGGGAGCACGCCGACCAAGCCATCGCCGAGACCGTGCAGGCCATGCTGCAAGGCTTCGACGGATCCGACGTGCGGCTGCCGGATGCGGGCGCCTCGATGCCGGGCGACCGCGGCAGCGCCGCGCCGACCGCCGGCGACCTCAACGGCGAGGTGCTCGAGTGGTCGCCGCAGGCGCTGGCCGCGCAGCGCTACGCGGCCGGTGCCATCCCGATCGGACCCGCGGCGTGGCAGGTCGCGCCGGCGCACGACGCGCTGTTCGATCATCCGATCGACAGCGCCTCGGCCGTCGATGCCGGCTCGGCCGGCTCGCCCACGCAGTCGGCCGCGATCGCGATGCCGCAGGCGGCCGCGCTGCTCGGCGGCGACGTGCACGACGGCCAGGCGGGCGACGTGCTCGGCAGCAGCGTGTTCAACGCATCGATGAACCGTCGCCGCTGAGGCTGGCGCGCGCGCCGGCGCTCACCTCAAGAATCGTCATAGCAGCGCACGCAGGCGCTGCCACGCGCGGCGGCATCCGATAGAAACGCGACTCATCGGCCACGAGCGTTCGTCGCGCGTCGACCGACCGACCGACGACACGCCTGCCCACGACCGATCGACCATGGCCCTGCCCGCCCGCACCCCGGACCCGCGCGTCGTCGGCCGCACGACCGCACGCCATGCCGCCGCGCCGTCGTGGCATGCGTTGTCCGGCTGCGCGCGCCTGCGCCGCATCGCTGCCGCGCACGTGGGCTGGTGCGAGCGACTCGCCGCGCCGGTGCTGGTGACCCTGGGCCGCGAAGGGCAGGCCGACGACACGCGGCCGGCCGACACCTCGCAGGCCGAGCTGCAGCGCATCGAAGCCGCACGCTGGGGCGAGTCGGCCGGCTGGCCGCAGGTGCACCTCGCGCTGGCCGGCGTGCTCGCGCCGATGCGGCTCGCAGCGCATCGGCTGTGGTCCGAGCTGGCCGACCCCGCACTGCAGGCGCTCGAACGGACCTTGCGTCTCGCGATCGCCGCGCACCTCACCGGCGAGCTGCGCCAGGCGCTGGGCATCGCGCTGCACGCCGCCGGTCTGGCCGAGGCACCGGTCGCGCCCGCGCTCGACGAGCCGCCGCCCGGCGAGGCGTCCGCCGCGCATGGCTCGGCTGCGCAGGCCGCGCTCGTGCTCGCGATGCGCCTGCAGCCACCGGGCGCGGCGCCGTGCATCGCGTGGATCCGTCTGCCGGCACCGCTCGCGTCGCTGCCGCCGGCCCCGCCGGCCGGCGGCGCGCGCGGCTGCGATCCGCCCCTGAGGCTGGGCGCGCTGGTGGCGAGCGCGCAGGTGCCGCGGCGCGCACTCGCGCGACTGCGTCCGGGCAGCGTGGTGTTGCTCGATGCGCCGGGCTCCGAAGGCGGCGTGATGCACGCCTGGCTGATGGCCGGTCGCGAGCGCGTCGCGAAGCTGTTCGTCGCCGGCGCCCGCTGGCCGTCGCCGCTCGCCGCCGGCGCCGGCGGTGGCCACGCGCAGCCGGCATCGATCACGTTCGCCCGCTGGGCCACGCTGCACGAGCGGCGGTCCGCCGACGAACGCCGCACCGACGCCCCGCACGCCCTTCGACCGAGGACACGCACCATGGACTTCCCCGACCTGTCCCGCCCCGCCGTCGCCACGCCGGCCCCCGCGCGCAGTGCCCCCGATGCGCTGGCCGACGTCGCGGTCGAGGTGCAAGCGCTCGTCGACCTCGCGCCGGCGCGGCTGTCCGAACTGCAGCACTGGACACCGGGCATGGTGCTCGCCGCCAGCGTGCCGGTCGACGGCACGCAGGTCGCGCTGCGCGTGGCCGGTCACGTGGTCGGGCGCGGGCGGCTGGTGGCGATCGACTCGCTGCTCGGCTTCGAGCTGCTCGAGCTGTACGACTGACGCGTCGCCGCTGCACACGCCCGATGGACGCGACGCCAGCGAGGCCGCCGTGCCGCTGAAGCTCCCCGATCCGGCCTACGTGGTCGGCATCATCCTGCTGCTCGGGCTGGTGCCGTTCTTCGCCGTGCTGGTGACGAGCTACACCAAGCTGGTCATCGTGTTCGGTCTCATGCGGCTGGCGCTGGGCACGCAGCAGGTGCCGCCCAACCTGGTGATGAACGCGATGGCGGTGGTGCTCACGGTGTTCGTGATGGCGCCGGTGGGCACCGAGGTGGCGAAGGCCGCGTCCGAGCGCATCACCAGCAAGGACCCGCGCTTCGAGGACCTGGTGAAGGCCGCCAACGCCGCCAGCGATCCGATCAAGCGCTTCCTCGACAAGCACACGCGCGAGCGCGAGAAGCTGCTGTTCCTCAAGACCGCACGCGACATCTGGCCGGCCGATTACGCGCAGCAGGCGCGCGCCGACGACCTGCTGATCCTGGTGCCGGCCTTCACCTTGTCGGAGGTCACGCAGGCCTTCCTCATCGGCTTCGTGCTGTACCTCGTGTTCACCGTGGTCGACCTGCTGGTGTCGGCCATCCTGCTGGCCATGGGCATGTCGATGGTGTCGCCGATGACCGTCTCGATTCCCTTCAAGCTGCTGCTGTTCGTCGCGCTCGACGGCTGGGCGCGACTGATCCAGGGCCTGCTGGTGAGCTACCGCTGAGCGCGATGGACGGCGAGAAGACCGAGCAGCCGACCCCGCGCAAGCTGAAGAAGGCGCGCGAGAAAGGCCAGGTGTGGAAGAGCACCGAGATCACGCAGACCGCCGAGTTCGCGGTGCTGATGCTGCTCGGCTGGTTGATGGTGACGCTGTATCTGCCGCGGCTGCGCGAGCTGTTCGACGTGTGGCCGGTGTTCATCGCGCGCGCCTCCGGCGTGGCGTCGGCGGCCTCGGGGGCGCCGGTCGCGTACGCCGCGCTCGAGCATGCGGGGCGCGTGCTGCTGCTGGCGCTGGCACCGGCGATCGTGGTGCCGCTGGCCATCGGGCTGCTGGTCAGCGCGCTGCAGGTGCGCGGCGTGTTCTCGCTGGACCCGCTGCTGCCCAAGGCCGAACGCCTGAGCCCCGGCGCCAACCTGAAGCGGCTGTTCTCGTCGCGCAATCTGGTGGACCTGGCCAAGACCCTGGTCAAGGTGGTGGTCATCGGCGTCGCCGTCCTGGTCGCGCTGCGCACGGCCGCGCCCGCCTGGGCCATGGCCGTGCACAACGCGTCCGCGTCCGACATCGCCGTACTGCTCGGCCGCTCGATGCTGGCGCTGGCCCTGGCCTGTCTGGGCCTGTACGTGTTCATGGCGGCCGTGGACTACGCGCACCAGTTCTACGAGTACATGAAGCAGCAGCGCATGACCAAGGACGAGGTGCGCCGCGAGTACAAGGAGATCGAGGGCGATCCGTATCTCAAGGCCTTCCG
>CAZFET010000098.1:3022-4568 GCA_964517545.1 uncultured Burkholderiaceae bacterium | reverse complement strand
CGTGGTGGTCACGAACCCCACGCACCTCAGCGTGGCGCTCGCCTACGACGCCGGCACCGGCCTGCTGCCGCGCGTCGTGGCCAAGGGCGCGGGGCCCGACGCCATGGCGATCCGGCACGCGGCGCGCCACCGCGGCATCCCGGTGATCGAGAACAAGCCGCTGGCGCGCCGGCTGTACCTGCAGGTGGCGGTCGGCTCCTTCATCACCGCGGACTGCTTCGCCGACGTGGCACGCCTGCTGGCCGTGGTGCCGCGCGCCCCGCGCGCCGGCGGCGAGAGCTGGGGCAAGGTGTGAGCCCGCCGCGCGGCGACGCTGCACGACCGTCGCCCGTGCGGCGCGTGCTGGCGCGAGCGCTCGCGCTGGCCTGCTGTCCCGCGCTCGGGCTCGGCATGTGCGGTGCGGTGCGCGCGGCCGAGCGCATCTACGAGTCGCGCTCGCCCGGTGGCCTGCCCGTCTACACGAACGTGCCGCGCGACGGCGCGACGCTGCTGATGGCGCTGCCGCCCGCGCAGGTGCGGGCCGCCTGGCGGCTCGACCCGGCGACGGGCGAGCTGTCACCCTACCCGCGGCGTGCGCGCCAGTCGGCGCATCCGCAGGATCCGGCGCTGCGCTCGCTGATCGACCAGGCAGCCCGCCGGCACGACCTCGACGCCGACTTGCTGACCGCGCTGATCCGCCAGGAATCGGGCTTCGATCCGCTCGCGGTGTCGCGCGCCGGCGCGCGCGGCCTGATGCAGCTGATGCCCGGCACGGCGCAGCGCTACGGCGTGACGCGCATCCACGACCCGGCCGAGAACATCGCCGGCGGCAGCGCCTACCTGCGCGACCTGCTGGACCGCTTCGGCCGTCTCGAGCTGGCGCTGGCCGCCTACAACGCGGGCGAGGGTGCGGTCGAGAAGCACGGACGACGCATCCCGCCGTACGCGGAGACGCGGCAGTACGTCGCGTCGGTGCTGGCCGACTACCGCTGGCGCAAGCAGCGAAGCCCTTGAGCATTCCAGGAGGGACGACACCTCGATCACCGTCGGGGCCGAGCAACCGTGCTCGAAGTCAAGCCTGAGCGGCGGATGAGTCGCGCCAGGCTCGGCCCGAACGGGCGGTGTGGCTCAGCTCGAACCGATGGTGTGGCTCGGCCCGAACCGACGGTGTCGCTGTCGTGGACCGTGGAACGCTCGATGGCCGGGTCGCGCGACGCGCGACGTCACGGCCGGCCGTCGGGCAGCTTCGAGCCGCCCTTGCGGCGCGAGCCGCGGGAGGCCGCTTCGTCGTCCGACTCGTCCGCTTCGTCGGTCGCGTCGTCGGACACGTCGTCGTCGAAGCCCCAGTCTTCGGGCGCGAACGAGGCCACGACCGACAGGAAGGGGTCGCCCAGCAAGGTCAGCCCGAGGCTGCGGTTGTCGGTGTCGTAGCCGTTGAAGGCGTGCAGGTCGAACCCGCCGGCCGACAGCGCGCTGCCGGCGCTGAGCGTCATGCGCTGTCCCTGCACGCGGCTGAAGCGGCGCGCCCCGGCGACCGACAGTGCGCGTGAGAGGCCCAGTACGCCCT
>CAZFET010000098.1:0-3012 GCA_964517545.1 uncultured Burkholderiaceae bacterium | reverse complement strand
CGAACGAGTATACCAGATTGCACAGCTCCAGCACGATCTGCTCGAAGCGCGCTTCCGCGTCGTCGATCGCCGCGGCCGGCGGATCGCCGGCCACGTCCTGCCGGCCGCCGAGCGACAGCCAGTCGCCGGGGCCGCGCTTGACGGCGATCTGCCGCAGGCCCTCGCCGGTGGTGTCGGTCGCCAGGAACTCGCGGCCCGTGCGTGGCCCCTCGACGGCGAGCTTGTCGAGGTCCGTCGCCACCGGCAAGGTCAAGCTGACGGTCTGCGAGTCGAGCACCGGGGCGTCGTTCTCGCCGCGGTTGATCAGCGCGGTGGCCACGCCGGTGGACACGTCGCGCACCACCGCGTCCTTCGCGCCGTCGCCGTTCACGTCCCACACCTGCACCGTGGCCGCGCCGCGCGACGTGTTCACCACGGCCACCACGGGCGGCGCGACCTTGCCCCCGGGCTTGGCGGCGGGCTTGGCGGCGGGCTTGCCGACGGGCGCGTGTTCCGGCTGGCTCTCGATGGCGTCCGTCGCCACCTCGCGCACCGTGGTCGTGTCGGCGATCTTGTCGGCGCGTCGCTGATCGGCGATGGCGGCCGGCGTCGGCGCGGGAGTGGGGAGCACCTGCAGGGCAGGCGTGATCGACACGGACATGGCGGGCTCGGCGGGTGACTCGTCTGCCGGGTGCATAGCCGCGTCGCCCTCGACATTCAAGCCGCCGCATCGCGCGCCGCGCCCGCGCGCGGACGAGGTCACGCGCCGCGCAGCCGCCTCAGGCGCGCCATGAGGTGCGCATCGACGCAGCGTCCGTCGCGCCGGGCCCATGCGCGCTGCACGCCCTCGATCTCGAAGCCGAACGCGCGGTACAGCGCCACCGCGCGCTCGTTGTCGACGAACACGCTCAACTCCACGCGCAGCAGTCCGAGCCAGTCGTCGGCCAGGGTCAGCAACTCGTCGACGAGCGCCCGGCCGACGCCGCGCCCCCAGCACTCGCGCGCGACGGCGACCCCCAGCGCGCCGACGTGCCGGCGCCGGGCCTCGCCGGCCACGGTGAGGCTGCCCCAGCCGGCCAGCCGGTCGTCGTGCACGGCACAGAGCCAGTGGTCGTTCGGCCCCAGCCGCGACAGTGCCGCGTGCCAGCCGTCGACCGACGGATGCGGCAGGTCGAGCAAGGTGCCGTAGACCTGCGGATCGCGCATCAGCGCCGCGTAGGCATGCGCGTCGGCCGGCGATGCGCGGCGGATCGCCAGCCCCGGCGGCGGCGCGTGCCGTCCATCGGCCGGGTGCGCCGCGGCGTCCGCCGCGCCGCACCGCTCAGCGTGCGCACCCACCGCGCGCTCCCGCCGAGGGCAGCGGGGGCCGCTCGATGCGCCTCGACGGCGTCGACGCGACGCGCGGCGGATCGTCCTCGAGCGCGAGGTCGGCGTGCATCTCGCGGGCGCTCTGCTCGCGCTGGCGCCACGCCTGCACCTGCTCGTCGGCGCGCTCGACGCGCCGCTGCGCACGAGCGGCCTCCTGCGCCAGGCGTTCGGCCTCGGCACTCGCGCGCGCGAGCGCCTGCCGCGCCTCGGCCTCGGCGATCTGCTGCTCGGCCACGCGCCCCGCGGCCAGGTCGCACAGGCGCACGCGCGCGACCATCTCGTGGCCGCCCGAGCACGACGCGGGCGAGCAGCGCTCGACCGCGTCCCGGTACGCACGCCGAGCCTGGCTCAGCGTGGCGCAGACCTGCGCCAGCAGGCCGCGCGCCTGGTCCTCCCGCGCCCGTGCCGCCGCGACCGCCTCGCGCGCCTCGCGTGCCAGCCGCTCGCGCTTGTGCCGTGCGTGGCGTGCCGCCGTCTGTCCTTGCCGGATGGCCGTCAGGTCGAGCGGTGACGCGGGCACGGCGCTTCACTCCGCGACCGGCACGCCGCCGGCCGACGACAGCGCCGCCATCGCATCGCCCCAGGTGCAGGCCTCGTCGGGCGACTGCCGCAGCAAGGTGTCGAGTGCGTCGGCGCGATCGAGCGCCTCGTCGGTCACCGCATCGTGGCCGCGCTTGTACTCGCCCATCTGCACCAGCATCTCCGCCTCGGCGCGCGCCGCCATCAGCCGTCGCACCTTGGCGGCCGCCTCGCGGTGCGACGGGCTCGCGATGCCGTGCATCAGCCGGCTCAGGCTCGCGTTCGGATCGAGCGCCGGATAGAGGCCGCGCTCGGCCTGCTTGCGCGTGAGCACGAAATGGCCATCGAGCAGCGAACGCACCTCCTCGGCCACCGGGTCGGGCGTGGCCTCGTCTTCCATCAGCACGGTGTAGAACGCGGTCAGCGTGCCGGCTTCGGAGTTGCCCGCGCGCTCCAGCAGCTGCGGCAGCGCCGCGAACAGCGACGGCGGATAGCCGCGCCGCGTGGGCGGCTCGCCGCGCGCCAGGCCGATCTCGCGCTGTGCGCGGGCGAAGCGCGTGAGCGAGTCGATCAGCAGCAGCACGCGCCGGCCCTGGTCGCGGAAGTGCTCGGCCAGCGCGGTCGCGGCCAGCGCGGCGCGCGTGCGCTCGATCGGCCCGCTGTCGGCGGTGGCGACGATGACCACGCTGCGGGCCAGGCCGCGCTCGCCGAGGTTGTCCTCCACGAACTCGCGCACCTCGCGACCGCGCTCGCCGATCAGCGCCACCACGGCGACGTCGCACTGCGCGTGCCGCGTCAGCATGCCGAGCAGCACCGACTTGCCCACGCCGGCCGGCGCGAAGATGCCCACGCGCTGACCTTCGCCCACCGTGCACAGCGTGTCGATCGAGCGCCCGCCGCAGGCGAACACGCGCTCGATGCGCCGGCGGCTCATCGGCGCGGGCGCGCTGCGCTGCAGGTCGATCGGGTGCAGCGGGCCGGCCACCGGACCGCGGCCGTCGATGGGCGCGCCGCGCGCGTCGAGCACGCGGCCGAGACAGCCGTCGCCGGCCGTCATGCGCATCGGCGCGCCGGTGGGCAGCACCTCGGTGCCCACGCCCACGCCGTCGATGCCGCCGAAGGGCATCAGCAGCAGCTCGTCGTCGG
>CAZFET010000097.1:7200-11498 GCA_964517545.1 uncultured Burkholderiaceae bacterium | reverse complement strand
GAGACGGCCAACCTGTCGCGCTCGCAGATCCTGCAGCAAGCCGGCAGCGCGATGGTCGCGCAGGCCAACCAGCTGCCGCAGCAGGTGCTGCGCCTGCTGCAGAACTGAGCGCACGCCCCGGCGGCGAGACTGCACCGGGCCGCGCTCAAGTCGGCGCGCGCCCGGCCGATAACCCGGACGAGGGCCGCGCGGTGCGGCCGTCGTCCCGTTCCTCTTTGCCATGGCGACCATCAGTTCGGCCGGAGTCGGCAGCGGTCTCGACGTCAACTCGATCGTGACGCAGCTCGTCGCGCTCGAGCGCAAGCCGATCGAGGATCTGCAGAAGTCGACCAACAAGCTGCAGACGCAGCTCTCGTCGTTCGGCAAGCTGCAAAGCGCGCTGTCCACCTTGCGCGACGCCGCCGGCAAGCTCACGCGCGCCGAGACCTGGCAGGCGACCACGGCCAGCTCGTCCGATGCCGCGGCCGCGAGCGCGACCACGGGGGCGAAGTCGGTGCCGGGACGCTACGCGGTGTCGGTGACGCGGCTCGCGTCGGCCCAGACCTTGACCAGCGGCACCTTCGCCGCGCCGACCACGGTGCTCGGATCGGGCAGCCTGAGCATCGAGCTCGGCACGTGGTCGGCCGGGCAGACCGTCTTCACGCCGAAGGCCGGCGCGAGCGCGACGACCGTCACCGTGGCCGCCGGCAGCACGCTGGAGCAGGTGCGCGACGCGATCAACGCCGCCAACGGCGGGGTGGTCGCGTCGATCGTCAACGACGCCACCGGCGCACGGCTCGCGCTGCGCTCGCGCGACAGCGGCGAGGTCAACGCCTTTCGCGTGAGCGCGACCGACGACGACGGCAACAACGCCGACGCAACGGGCCTGTCGGCGCTCGCCTTCGATCCGTCGGCCGGCGTCGCGTCGATGACGCAGCGCCAGGCGGCGGCCAACGCGCTGGCCACGATCAACGGGGTCGAGGTCGTGTCGGCCAGCAACACGCTGACCGACGTGATCGACGGCCTGACGATCCGCCTCGGCAAGGTGACCAGCGCGCCGGTGGACATCGAGATCGCGCAGGACAGCGAGTCGATCCGCAAGGCGATCACGTCGTTCGTCGACGCGTACAACGAACTCAACAAGATCACGCGCGACCAGACCAAGTACGACGCGAACAGCAAGACCGGCGGCGTGCTGCAGGCCGACCGCGCGGTGATCGGGCTGCAGTCGCAGCTGCGCAGCCTCGTCACGGGCACCTCGGGCGCATCGGGCGTCTACACGCGGCTGGCCGACATCGGCTTCGACGTGCAGCGCGACGGCAGCATCTCGCTGCAGTCGGCCAGGCTCGACGCGGCGCTCGGCCGCCTGCCCGAGCTGCGCCGGCTGTTCGCAAACTCCGACGCGCTGGTGCCGGCCAACGACGGTTTCGCGACCCTGCTCAAGCGCTACGGCGACGGCGCGCTCGGCGTCGACGGCGCGCTCACCGCGCGGCAGAACGCATTGCGCGAGCGCATCGACCGCAACGGCGACCGCGCCGAGGCGCTCGAGCAGCGCGTCGCGCAGGTCGAGAAGCGGCTGAGGGCGCAGTACACCGCGCTCGATGCGCAGATGGGCCAGCTCAACGCGCTGTCGAACTACGTGACCCAGCAGGTCGCGCAGTTCAACCGCAAGACCTGAGCGCGCGCCGGTCGGGGCGCGCGCGCCGCGCCGCCGACCCGTGACCGGCCGGGTTTCTCGCGCTCAAGTCCGGGCGCCGTGCGGCCGAAATCCCAGGCATCACGCGCACACGAGAACGCCACCCATGTACGCCAGCCCCGCCTTCAGCTCCGGCCCGTTCGCCGGCCGCGCCGCCGTCGCCAGCAACGCCTATGCGCGCGTGGGTGTCGAGACCTCGGTCGAAGGGGCCGATCCGCACCGCCTGGTCGCGCTGCTGTTCGATGGCCTGCTGGAGTCGGTGGCGCAGGCGCGCGGCGCGATCCGCGGGCGCCGCGTCGAGGCCAAGGTGCGCGCCATCGCGCGCGCGTTGCGCATCGTCGAGGAAGGCCTGCGCGCCGGGCTCAACCTGCGCGAAGGCGGCTCGCTGGCGCGCGATCTCGACGCGCTGTACACCTACCTGGCGCAGCGCCTGGCGCTGGCCAACCTGCACAACGACGACGCGATGCTCGACGAGTGCGCGCGGCTGGTCGAGCCGCTGCGCAGCGCCTGGGCCGCCATCGCACCCGGCCGCGAGGCCGCGGCATGAGGCACGCGCACCCGACCCGCCCGAACCAGGAAGTCGTCATGGAATCGCGTCTGCTGAATTTCTACGAGGCCATCGAGCAGGCCAGCGCCGACATGCTCACCGCCGCCCGCGCCGGCGACTGGGACGAGGTGGTCAAGCTCGAAGGCGCCTGCGTGCTGCTGATCTCGCAGCTCAAGCACGCCGCCGCGTCGCAGCCGCTCGCGCCCGAGGAGGTGAAGCTGAAGACGCGCATCATGCAGCGCATCCTGCTCAACGACGCCGAGATCCGCCATCTGGCCGAGCCCTGGCTGGAGGACCTGGAGGCGCTGCTCGCCGGTCGTCCGGCGACCTTGCACTGACAGCCGAAGGCACGCAGACGAAAGGCGCGCGCGATGTTCCTCGACACCCAGCCGATGGATCTCGGGTCGGTCGGCGGCGACGGCGGTCTCGCCGAGTTCCGCGTCGGCTCGCCGCTGGAGGTGCAGGCGCTGCTGAAGCAGCTGGTCAACGGCAACGTGCTGCTCAACCTGAACGCGAGCGACGGCACGGCCTACACCACGACCATCTGGACGCTCGACAGCTCGCGCGGCGCGATGAGCCTGGCCGCCGACGCCAGCGATCCGCGGCTGCAGCGCCTGCTCGACGCGGACGAGATGGTCGTCGTCGGCTACCTCGACAGCGTGAAGATCCAGTTCGACCTGCAGGACATGGTGCTCGTGCACGGCGCGCGCTCCAGCGCGCTGCAGGTGCCGATGCCGCGCGTGATCTACCGCTTCCAGCGCCGCTCGAGCTACCGCGTGCGCCCGCTCGCGCGCAGCGCGCCGGTGGCGCGGCTGCGCCATCCGGCCCTGCCCGACATGCCGCTGGAGCTGCGCATCCTCGACGTGAGTCTCGGCGGCTGCGCGCTGTTCCTGCCCGACGACGTGCCGGCGCTGCAGCCGGGCACCGAGATCGCCGGCGTGTCGATCGAGCTCGATCCCGACACGCGCTTCGAGACGCGCCTGCACCTGCACCACGTGACCGCGATCAACCCGGGCGCGCGCGGCGTGCGGCTCGGCTGCTCGATGCTCGGCCTCGCGCGCGACGCCGAGCGCATGCTGCAGCGCTACATCGACCAGACGCAGAAGCGCCGAAGGATGATGTCGCTCGACTGAAGCGACGCCTTGTCGTCGCCGCGCGTCAACGGCGCCGGCGCGGCGCCGTGCCGGACCGCGCCGCGGCCGGGCTAACGCAGCACCAGCCGCGCCGGCCCGGCCTCGACCGCGCCGACCACCGCCGCCGTCTCGAAGCCTCCGCGGCGGAACACGCCGAGCACGTCGTCGACCGCGGCCGCGTCGCATGACACGAGCAGGCCGCCGCTGGTCTGCGGGTCGGTCAGCAGCGCGCGGTCTTCGGCGGCAAAGCCCTCGGGCAGCGACACGTCGCGGCCGTAGCTCGCCCAGTTGCGGCCCGACGCGCCGGTCACCATGCCCTGCGCGGCGAGCTCGCGCACGCCGGGCAGCAGCGGCACCTTCGACCAGTCGATCGCGACGGTCGCCCGCGCGCCGCGCGCGAGTTCGAGCGCGTGGCCCGCCAGGCCGAAGCCCGTCACGTCGGTCAGCGCGTGCACGCCGGGCAGGTCGGCCAGTTCGGTGCCGGGCTTGTTGAGCTTCGTGGTGGTGGCCACCATGCGCGCGTAGCCGTCGGCCGGCAGCGCGTCCTTCTTCAGCGCGGCCGACAGCACGCCCACGCCGAGCGGCTTGCCGAGCACCAGCACGTCGCCGGCGCGCGCGTCGGCGTTGCGCTTGACCTTCTTCGGGTGCACGAGGCCCATCACCACCAGGCCGTAGATCGGCTCGACCGAGTCGATCGTGTGGCCGCCCGCGATGGGGATGCCGGCGTCGCGGCACACCGCCTCGCCGCCTTCGAGGATGCGGCCGATGGTCTCGAGCGGCAGCACGTTGATCGGCATGCCCACCAGGCCCAGCGCCATGATCGGGCGGCCGCCCATCGGGTCGAACGCGGCTGCGCCCCTCAGCACCTCGAACTGCTGCTCGAGCCCATCGGGCAGGCGCACGACGACGTTCGCCTCGTGGAGACCCATCCAGAAGTTCCCGC
>CAZFET010000097.1:0-7190 GCA_964517545.1 uncultured Burkholderiaceae bacterium | reverse complement strand
GCCCATCGCGTAGACGTCGCTGATCGCGTTGGTGGCGGCGATGCGGCCGAAGTCGTACGGGTCGTCGACGATCGGCATGAAGAAGTCGGTGGTCGCGATCAGCGCCTGCTCCTCGTTGAGCTGGTAGACCGCGGCGTCGTCGGCGGTCTCGATGCCGACCAGCAGCTCCGGCGGCATCGGCATCTTCGCGGTGCCCTTGAGGATCTCGGACAGCACGCCGGGCGCGATCTTGCAGCCGCAGCCGCCGCCGTGCGACAGCGAGGTCAGGCGGACGGGGGACTCGTGAGGGGCGTTCATCGTGCGGGCTCCAGCAGGGACTGCACCAAGTGTAGGAGCGCGGCGCGCCCCGCGTCGGGCGCGAACATCGCGGCCCACCGGCGTGCGTGGAGCTTCAGCGCCGGCAGCGCGGCGGGCTCGTCGCCCAGGCGTTCGAGCAGCGCGGCCAGCTCGTCGTCGTGGCCGAGCGCGAAGTAGCCCGGCCAGTCGCGGCCGAGCATGCCCACGTTGCCGGCGATGCGCGAGGCGATCACCGGCGTGCCCGCCTGCACTGCCTCGGCGATGACCTGCGCGCCGCCTTCCATGCGGCTGGCGTGCACCAGCACGTGCGCGCGCTTCATGCGCTGGCGCGCCGCGCCGCGCGACAGGCCGCCGAGCCAGCGGTAGCGCGGGTTCAGGCGCATGGTCTCGCGCGCGGCCATGCCCAGCGCCGGGTCGAGCGCCTCGCCGACGTGCTCGAAGCGGATGTCCTCGCGCGCGGCGAGTCGCCGCGCGGCGCGCATGAAGGTCATCGGGTCCTTCTCGTCGCGCAGGTGGCCCACCATCACCGCCAGCAGGCGGTCGTCGGGCTTCGCGGCCGGCGCGAGCGGCGCGGCCGACTGCACGATCACCACGCACTTGGCCTGCATCGCCGGCGTGAGCTCGTGCGGGCCCTGGTCCTGCAGCACGACGAGCCTCGTGGCGTGCACCAGCGAGTGCTGCGCCGCCGCGTCGATGCGGATGTCGCGGTACAGGTCGGTGCCGGTGAGCACCACGACGCGCGGCACCTGCGGGCACTGCCGCGCGTGGCGCTCGATCGAGTCGGCGCTGCGCCGCGCGTGCAGCGCGATCAGCAGCTCGTGCGGCTCGCCGTTCCAGCGCAGCGCGACCTCGGTGCGACAATGGCCCGCCAGCATGCGCGCCCAGCGCGCGGCGGTGTGCCAGTTGCCGTTGTTGGCTTCGGCCAGCGCGGGGCTGACGATGTAGACGCGGGGTTTGTTCATGCTCGAGACCGATGCACCGCTGGCCGACGCACGACGCATGCGCCGCGCCGGCAAGGACCTGCTCTCGCTCGCGCTGATGGATGCGCGCAATCATACGTTGCGGTGGTTCGGCGCCTACGAGCAGGCGCTCGGTGCGCGCGGCTTCACGGTGCCGCTGCTGCCCGAGCTGAATCCGCCGCTGTGGGAGCTCGGGCACGTCGGCTGGTTCCAGGAGTGGTGGATCGCGCGCAATCTGCAGCGCGCGCAAGGCCGGCATACCGACCCGCGCGCCGCGCGGCTGGCGTCGATCGAGCCGCAGGCCGACGCGTGGTACGACTCGGGCAACGTGCCGCACGACACGCGCTGGCGGCTGCCGCTGCCGGATGCGGAGTCCACGCGCCGCTACCTGGTCGACACGCTCGAGGCCACGCTGGAACTGCTGGACGCGGTGCCCGACGACGCCGGCGACGACGCGCTGTACTTCTCCCGCCTCGCGCTCTTCCACGAAGACATGCACGGCGAGGCCTTCGCCTACATGGCGCAGACCCTGGAGCTCGAACCCGCCGCGCTGCGCGGCACCTTGCGCGCGCCGGCCGCGCACGTCGCGCGCCCGGCGCTGTGGTTCGCGCCCACGCGCTGGACGCTGGGCAGCCCCGACGAGGGCTTCACCTTCGACAACGAGCGCGACGCGCACGAGGTGGCCGTGCCCGAGTTCGAGATCGACGCGCTGCCCGTCTCGTGGAGCCAGTTCGTCGAGTTCGTCGAGGACGGCGGCTACGACGAGCCGCGCTGGTGGACGCCCGACGGCTGGGCCTGGGTGCAGGCGAACTCGCGCCGCTGCCCGCGCCACGTCGAGCAGCTGCGCGGCGGCGTGCTCGCGCGGCGCAACGGCGTGCTCGCGCGCGTGCCGCTCGGCCAGCCGGTGATGCACGTCTCGTGGTTCGAGGCCGAGGCGTGGTGCCGCTGGGCCGGCCGCCGCCTGCCCACCGAGGTGGAGTGGGAGCTGGCGGCGCACCTGGGCGCCGCGCGCGGCTTTCGCTGGGGCGACGTGTGGGAGTGGACGGCCACGAGCTTCCAGCCGTACCCCGGCTTCACGCCCGATCCGTACCGCGACTACTCCGCACCGTGGTTCGGCACGCGCAAGGTGCTGCGCGGCGGCTCGATCGCCACGCGGCGGCGCATGAAGCACCCGAAGTACCGCAACTTCTTCGAGCCCGGGCGCGACGACGTGTTCGTCGGCTTCCGCTCCTGCGCGGTCTGACTGGGCGCGCCGACTGCACCGCGGCGGCGCTGCGCGAGGCCGCGGCGCCGTGCGTGACGGCCCCTATGCAGGCCGCGACATATCGCCAAACGCGGACGGCGCCCGAACAATCGCGCCGATTCGGCAACCGGTGACGGGAATGGGTGCGTTCGGCGAGAGCCTGCGCACCGCCCTCGATCTGATCGTGACCGCAGACCGCAGCCTCTGGCGTGTCGTGTCGCTGTCGCTGGTGGTCAGCGGGTCGGCGTGTGCGTTGGCGGCGGTGTTCGGTCTGCTCGGCGGGGCGTGCCTCGCCGTCGCGCGCTTTCCGGGCCGGCGTGCGCTCGTCGTGCTGCTCAACACCTTGCTCGCGCTGCCCTCGGTGGTGGTGGGGCTCGTGGTCTACCTGCTGCTGTCGCGCTCGGGACCGCTGGGGCATCTGGGCATCCTGTTCACGCCGAGCGCGATGGTGATCGCGCAGACCGTGCTCGTGCTGCCGGTGGTCACCGCGCTGACGCGCCAGCTCGTGGCCGACGCCGCGCACGGCAACGGCGAGCAGCTGCGCGCGATGGGCGCGGGCACGCTGGCCACCGCGCTGCTGCTGCTGCTGCACGAGCGGCTCGCGCTGGTCACCGTGCTGCTGACCGCCTTCGGGCGCGCGATCAGCGAGGTGGGGGCGGTGATGATCGTCGGCGGCAACATCGACGGCTTCACCCGCGTGATGACCACCGCCATCGCGCTCGAGACCAGCAAGGGCGACTTGCCGCTCGCGCTCGGACTGGGCTTCGTGCTGCTGGGCGTGGTGGGCCTCATCAACCTCGCGATCGCGACCCTGCAGCGTTCGCAGTCGCGCCACGACGCGGCGCGCTGACGGAGGCCGCATGCATCCGTCCGACGTGCTGATCGAGCTGCGCGAGTCGTCCGTGCGCTTCGGCGACGTCACGGCGCTGGCCGGCGTGAACTTCGCGCTGCGGCCCGGCGAGCGCGTCGCGCTGGTGGGCAGCAACGGCTCGGGCAAGACTACCTTGCTGCGCGCGCTGCACGGCCAGCTGCCGGTGAGCGGCGAGCGTCCCGTGGCGCTCGACGCGGCCGGCCGCGAGCCGACGCAGGCGATGGTGTTCCAGCGTCCGTTCCTGCTGCGGCTGTCGGTGTGGCGCAACCTGATGATCGGCCTGTGGCTGGCCGGCGTGCCGGCCGCCGAGCGGGCCGGGCGCGCGACGCTCGCGCTCGAGCGCGTGGGCCTGGCCGAGAAGCGCGATCGTCCGGCGCGCGTGCTCTCGGGCGGGCAGCAGCAGCGTCTCGCGCTGGCGCGCGCGTGGAGCGTGCGGCCGCGCGTGCTGTTCCTCGACGAGCCGACGGCCAGCCTCGACCCGCACGCCAAGCGCGAGGTCGAGTGCCTCGTCGAGGAGTTCGCCGCCGAGGGCATGACGGTGGTGATGAGCACGCACAACCTCGGCCAGGTCAAGCGCCTGGCCACGCGCGTGGTGTATCTCGAGGCGGGGCGCATCGTGGTCGACCTGCCGACGTCGTGGTTCTTCGATCGGGCGCTGCCGGAGGCGGCGGCGCAATTCGTCAAGGGAGAGTTGCCATGGCACTGAGTCGTCGTGGCGTCGCGGCGGCCGCGCTGGCCGCCGTGGCCTTCGCCGCCACCGTCGCGACGGGCATCGCGCGGGCGCAGGACAAGTTCATCGTGATGGCCTCGACCACGTCGACCGAGCAGTCGGGGCTGTTCGCGCACCTGCTGCCCGGGTTCCGGAAGGCCACCGGCATCGACGTGCGCGTGGTCGCGCTGGGCACCGGCCAGGCGCTCGACATGGGACGGCGCGGCGACGCCGACGTCGTGTTCGTGCACGACCAGGCGGCCGAGGAGAAGTTCGTCGCCGAGGGCTTCGGGCTCGCGCGCCGCGCGGTGATGTACAACGACTTCGTCCTCGTCGGACCGAAGTCGGACCCGGCCGCGGCGAAGGGCGACGACATCGTGGCCGCGCTCGCCAGGGTCGCCGCATCGAAGGCCGAGTTCGTGTCGCGCGGCGACAAGAGCGGCACCCACGCGGCCGAGCTGCGCTACTGGAAGGCCGCGAACGTCGACGTCGCGGCGGCCAGGCCGTCCGGCTACAAGGAGTGCGGCTGCGGCATGGGGCCGGCGCTGAACATGGCCGCGTCGAGCAACGCCTACGTGCTCGCCGATCGCGGCACCTGGCTGTCGTTCAAGAACCGCGGCGAGCTCGCGATCCTGGTCGAGGGCGACCGCCGCCTGTTCAACCAGTACGGCGTGATCGTCGTGAACCCCGCGAAGCATCCGCACGTGAAGCGCGACCTCGCGCAGCAGTTCGCCGACTGGGTGGTGTCGCCGGCCGGTCAGGCCGCGATCGCGGCGTACAAGGTCGGCGGCGAGCAGCTGTTCTTTCCGAACGCGGGGAGTTGAGCGCACCGAGCGCGGGGAGCTGAGCGCACCGAGCGCGGGGAGCTGAGCGCGCCGGGCGCGGGGCGTTGAGCGCACCGGGCGCGCTTGGGCTGCGCCGCCGGGCGGCGTGCGCGCTGCGGGCGGCCTGTCGCGCAGGCGACAGCGCGGCCCCGGCGCGTCGGCGTGCGGCACTTGTGCACGTCACGACTTCACGCGCGGCACGATTGCTTGCCGATCGAATCGGGGGTGCGCACCGTCGCGCTGCGCTGCGCCCCCCACAATCCCGCCCGACGCGACTCGACGCATTGCGCCTCGGACCCACGAAGTCCGGTGAAGGCAGTTGCAGCGTGGGGTTGGGTGCCGCGTCCGACGCCTGGTTGTCCCTGCAACCCGTCCCGGCGCGCCGCAGTCCGGGAACCCTTTCGTGGAAGGACCGGACCGTGAGCCCCACCGCCCAGAGCGCGCTCCAGGACGCGCTGTTGCGCATGATCGTGCCGATGCGCCGCGAGTTCGGATGCGAGCTCGACCTGGCGCGCATGCGCCAGGACTACGCCTACGCCAGCGCCATCGTGACCGAGGCGATGACCAGCGCCACGCCGCGCCTGCGCGAGAGCGCGCGCGTGGTCGAGCAGCACTGGCGCGCCGTGTTCGCCGAGGCGCTGGCCGCGCCGGAGCCGGCGGCGCGCGCCGAGACGGCCGGCGCGCTCAAGCGCAGGGCGGCCGACGCCGCGCGCCGGCTGATCGAGCTGATCGGCCCGGTGGGCGAGTCGCTCGCGATCCGGCTGGAGCGCGTCAAGGACGCCCCGGCGCTCGCGCGCCTGATCGACGAGTCGTGCCGCAGCGTCGCCAACATCCGCGGCGAGGCCGCCGCGCTCGCATTCAGGCGGCAGGTCGCCGATCCGGGCGATGCGAGCGGCTCGGCTGGTCCGGCCGAGGCACGACGCGCGGACCGTTCCGCGTAAACCCTCGTGCGCGGCGGGTGCGCTTCTTGCACCGCAGGCGGCATGACACATCGCCGCCACATCGTTCTCGGCCTGGCCGGCGCCGCCGTCGCGCGCAGCGCGGTCGCTGCCGATGCGTTCGAGGGTGACCCGTTCAAGTCGCACCAGTGGCCCGAGGTGCGACGCGAGACCGTGGGACCCAGGGCGCGCACGCGCTTCGATCCGCGCGTGAAGGTCGAGGGCCCGGCGTTCGCCGAGGACCCGATGAACGTGCCGATCACGGTGACGGCCGCGGCGCTCGCCGACGTCGAGCAGATCGTCGTGGTGGTCGACCGCAACCCGATCCGCAAGGTGCTCGAGTACTTTCCGACGGCCGCGCTGCCCGCCGTGTCGTTCCGCTTCAAGCTCGAGCAGGCGTCGCCGGTGCGCGCGCTGGCCCGTACGCGCGACGGCACGTGGCACGTCGGCGGCACCTGGGTCGACTCCGCCGGCGGCGGCTGCACGGTCGCCGGCGCGTCGCGCGCCGACGGCAGCTGGCAGCGCACGCTCGGCCAGGTGAGCGGCCGCCTGTTCGACGCGCCGCAGTCCACCGCCGCGCCGGGCGTGGCCGCGCGCCTGCGCCTGCGCGTGATGCATCCGATGGACACCGGGCTCGTGGCCGGCATCCCGGCTTTCCACCTCAAGCGTCTCGTCGTGCGCGACGACGCGGGCCGCGAGCTGCTGCGCATGAACGTGTTCGAGCCGGTCAGCGAGAACCCGGTGTTCTCGTTCGACTTCCCCGGCCGGCCCGCGGGCAGCCTGGGCGTGGATGGCGTCGACAACAACGGCAACCGCATCGCGAGCCGGCTCGAATGAAGGACTCTTCCGCGCGGGCGATGCGCGCGCTGGCGTTCGTGCTGGCCACCGCGTCGGCGGCCATCGCGGCCGCTCAAGTGCGCGCTCAGGCACCCGCCCAGACGACCACCCAGACGCCCGCTCAGGTGCGCGCGCAGCCCGACCGCGCCACGCTCGACTACCGCCTGAAGGCGCGCGCGCTGGCCGACGGCGTGTACGTGGTGGAGGGCGCGAACGCCGACTTCTCGCCGGCCAACGGCTGCAACATCATCAACACCGGCTTCATCGTCACCGGCGCCGGGGTGGTGGTGGTGAACACCGGTCCGTCCAAGCGCTACGGCGAGCAGCTGCGCGCGCTGATCGCGCAGACCACGGCCGAGCCCGTGGTGCGCGTGCTGCACCTGAACCTGCACCCCGACTACTTCCTCGGCAACCAGGCCTTCGCCGACGTGCCGCGCGCCGCGACCGCGCGCACCGCCGCCGGCACGCTCGCGCGTCAGGCTGGCACAGCGGCGCGCGCGACGTCCGCGCGG
>CAZFET010000096.1:0-11535 GCA_964517545.1 uncultured Burkholderiaceae bacterium | reverse complement strand
GACGTGGCCACGTCGGCGCTCGCGCTGATCGGCCTGTTCAACGTGTTCGGCACCGACGCGGCCGGCATGGTCGGGCAGCGCTGGCCGAAGAAGTACCTGCTGTCGTCGATCTACGTGCTGCGCTCGGTGGCGATCGTGCTGTTCCTCGCACTGCCGCTCACGCCGTGGAGCGTGTACGTGTTCTCGGCGGTGATGGGGCTGCTGTGGCTGTCGACGGTGCCGCCGACCAACGCGGTGGTGGCGCAGATCTTCGGCGTGCGCTACCTGTCGATGCTGAGCGGCTTCGTCTTCCTCAGCCACCAGATCGGCTCCTTCCTCGGCGTGTGGCTCGGCGGCAAGCTGTACGACGCGAGCGGCAGCTACGACATCGTGTGGTGGCTGGCCGTGGCGCTGGGCGTGTTCGCGGCGCTGGTGAACCTGCCGGTGCGCGAAGCGGCCATCGACCGCGGGCCGCGCTCGATGGCGGCGGCGTGAAGGTGCGGCGATGCGGCGCGCGCTGAGGGTCGGGCTGTGGAGCGGCATCGTCGTCGTGCTGCTGGTGGTGTTCGCGTGGTACCGGCACCCCGACCTGGTCGTCACCCTCGCCACGCAGATCTGGAACTGCTTCTGATGCGTCGCACGCCATGAAGGTCATCGTCATCACCGGGGCGTCCGACGGCATCGGCGCCGAACTCGCGCGGCAATGGGCCGCACGCGACACGTCGGCCGTCGCGCTGGTGCTGGCCGCGCGCAACGACGAGCGCCTGCGCGAGGTGGCCGCGCAGTGCGAGGCGCTCGGCGCGAAGACGCTCGTGCAGCGCTGCGACGTGTCGCGCCAGCCCGAGTGCCGCGGGCTGATCGACGCCGCGGTCGACGCCTTCGGCCGCCTCGACGTGCTGGTCAACAACGCCGGCATGTCGGCGCATGCGCTGCTCGAGGACATCGAGGACCTCGAGTGGACCGAGACGCTGATGCGCATCAACCACTGGGGCAGCGTGTGGTGCACGCACGCGGCGCTGCCGCACCTGAAGGCCAGCCGCGGTCAGGTGGTCGCGGTGTCGAGCCTCGCCGGCCTGGTGGGCGTGCCCGGACGCACCGCGTACTGCGCGACCAAGTTCGCGATGACCGGCTTCTTCGAGGCGCTGCGCACCGAACTCGCGCCCGCCGGCGTGGGCGTGACGATCGCCTACCCCGGCGTGGTGGCCACGCAGATCCGCCACCGCGGCTTCGACGCCGAGGGCAAGCCCGCCGGCCGCAGCGGCCTCGACGAGCGCGGCGCGATGAGCGTCGAGGAATGCGCGCGGCTGATCGTCGACGGCACCGAGCGCCGCCGGCGCGAGATCGTGATGAGCGCCAAGGGCAAGCTCGGGCGCTGGCTCAAGCTGCTGGCACCGTCGCTGGTGGACCGCATGGCGATCGCGGCCCTGGCGCGCGACGCCAGGCGCCATTGAGCGCGGCACGCGACGTGGCGCCGGAACCGAGCCTCGGTCCCGCCATGCACGAAGGACTCGACCCGTCGGCGTGGGTGCGGCGCTGGTCGCACCTCGTGCCCGCGGGCGCCAGCGTGCTCGACGTGGCCTGCGGCTCGGGCCGCCACGTGCGCTGGTTCGCCGCACGCGGCTGCCGGGTGTGCGGCGTCGACCGCGACGCGGCGGCGGTCGCGCCGCTGCGCGACATCGCCGAGATCGTGCTGGCCGACATCGAGAACGGGCCGTGGCCTTTCGCCGGCCGGCGCTTCGACGCGGTGGTCGTCACGAACTACCTGTGGCGGCCGCTGCTGCCGGCCGTCGTGGACGCGCTGGCCGACGGCGGCGTGCTGATCTACGAGACCTTCGCGGCCGGCCACGAGACGGTGGGCCGACCGTCGAATCCCGCCTTCCTGCTCGCGCCCGGGGAACTGCTCGAGGCCGCGCGCGGTCTGCGCATCGTGGCCTTCGAAGACGGCTTCGAACCCGCGGTGCCGCGCTTCGTGCAGCGCATCGCCGCCGTGCGCGAAGCCGCCGCGCCGGCGCCGCCTCGGCACCTCTTGTCGCCCGGGTGATCACCGGGCGGCCGGCCGGGGGGCGGTGGGTAGAATCCGTGCACTCCGAGGAAGCACCATGAATCCGATCGTAGGCAGCATCGTCGCGCTCGTCACGCCGATGCGCGAGGACGGCAGCGTCGACTACGACGCGCTGCGCTCGCTGATCGACTGGCACATCGCCGAAGGCACCGACTGCATCGGCGTGGTCGGCACCACCGGCGAGTCGCCGACCGTCAGCGTCGACGAACACTGCGAGATCATCCGCGTGTCGGTCGAACACGCGAAGGGCCGCGTGCCGATCATGGCCGGCGCCGGCGCGAACTCCACCGCCGAGGCGATCGAGCTCACGAAGTACGCGAAGAAGGTCGGCGCCGACTGCACCTTGCAGGTCGTGCCCTACTACAACAAGCCGTCGCAGGAAGGCCTGTACCGGCACTTCCGCGCGATCGCCGAGGCGGTCGACCTGCCGGTGGTGCTGTACAACGTGCCCGGCCGCACGGTGGCCGATCTGCAGCACGACACCGTGATGCGGCTCGCGCAGGTGCCCGGCATCGTGGGCATCAAGGAAGCCACCGGCAGCATCGAGCGCGCCGCGTGGCTGGTGAAGCAGGCGCCCAAGGGCTTCTCGATCTACTCCGGCGACGACGGCACGGCCGTCGCGCTCATGCTGCTGGGCGGTCACGGCAACGTGAGCGTCACCGCCAACATCGCGCCGCGCCTGATGCACGAGCTGTGCATGGCCGCCATCGAGGGCGACGCGAAGCGCGCCGTCGCGCTGCACCTGCAGCTGCTGCCGCTGCACAAGCAGCTGTTCTGCGAGCCGAGCCCGGCGCCGGCCAAGTGGGCACTGTCGCAGCTCGGGCGCTGCCGCAACGTGCTGCGCCTGCCGCTCGTGCCGCTCACCGAGGCCGGCCAGGCCGCTGTGCGCGACGCGATGCGCGCGGCCGGCGTGCTCTGATCCGACCATCCCCGGGCGCCGCACGCGCCCTGCTGGAGACCGAACCCGTGATGCGTTCCGTTCCCTTCCTTCGTGCCTGCACGCTCGCCGCCGCCGCGCTCGCGCTGGCCGGCTGCTCGTCGGTCGAGAACTTCCTGTCGGGCGACCGCGTCGACTACCGCAGCGGCGCGTCGAAGACGCAGCCGCTCGAAGTGCCGCCCGACCTGACGCAGCTCTCGCGCGACTCGCGCTACCAGCCGCAAGGCGGCACGGTGAGCGCGTCGACCTTCGGCCAGCCGGCCACGGGCGGCGCCGCGCAGGGCGCGCCGGCCGTCGTGGCGCCCCAGGCCATCGGCGAGCTGCGGGTCGTGCGCGACGGCAACGAGCGCTGGCTCGTCGTGCCGATGCCGCCCGAGCAGCTGTGGCCGCAGCTCAAGACCTTCTGGCTCGAGCGCGGCTTCACCATCGCCTTCGAGCAGCCCGAGGCCGGCGTGTTCGAGACCGATTGGGCCGAGAACCGCGCGAAGCTGCCGCAGGACGGCGTGCGCCGCCTGCTGGGGCGCGTGCTCGAGTCGTTCTACTCGACCGGCGAGCGCGACAAGTTCCGCGTGCGCGTCGAGCGCGTGCAAGGCGGCAGCGAGGTGTACATCGTCCATCGAGGCATGGAGGAGGTCTACACCAACGCGCGCCAGGACCAGACCGTGTGGCAGCCGCGTCCGCGCGACGCGCAGCTCGAGGCCGAGTTCCTGTCGCGGCTGATGGTCAAGCTCGGCACCAAGGAAGAGACGGCACGGGCCGCCGTGGCAGCCGCCGCGCCGGCGGCGGCGCCCGCGCGCGCGCGCATCGTGGCCGGCCAGCCGGGCGCGACCCTGCAGGTCGACGAGTCGTTCGACCGCGCGTGGCGTCGCGTGGGCCTCGCGCTCGACCGCAGCGGCTTCACCGTCGAGGACCGCGATCGCGCCGGCGGCCTGTACTACGTGCGCTACGTCGACCCGAAGGACGTCGGCAAGGAAGAGCCCGGCTTCTGGAGCCGCCTGTTCGGCTCGAAGGATGGCCCCGGCGGCCCCGCGCGGTACCGCATCGCGCTCAAGGGCGACGGCGACGCGCGCACCACCGTCACGGTGCAGAACGCACAGGGCGCGCCCGAGAACGGCGAGGCCGGCCAGCGCATCGTCGCGCTGCTGCTCGACGACCTGAAGTGACGCGACCGGCGCCGCGCGCGTGATCCGCTTCGCCAGCCTCGGCAGCGGCAGCAGCGGCAACGCGACCCTGGTCGAGGCGAGCCACAGCGTCACGACCACGCGGCTGCTGATCGACTGCGGCTTCTCGTTGCGCGAGCTGAACGCCCGGCTCGCGCGGCTCGGCCTGGCCTGCGACGACCTCGACGCCGTGTTCGTGACCCACGAGCACGGCGACCACGTCGGCTGCGCGCTGTCGCTCGCGCGGCGCTGCGACGTCCCGCTGCTCACCAGCCGCGGCACCTGGCGCGCGATCGACGACGGCGAGCCGCTCGGGACCTTGCGCTTCGTGCGCGACGGCGAGGCGGTGGCGATCGGCGATCTCGAGCTGCACCCCTACACCGTGCCGCACGACGCGCACGAGCCGCTGCAGCTCACCTGCAGCGACGGCGCGTCGCGGCTGGGCGTGCTGACCGATGCAGGATCGATCACGCCGCACCTCGTCGAATCGCTGCAGCGCTGCGACGCGCTGCTGCTGGAGTGCAACCACGACCCGCGCCTGCTCGCGGCCTCGAACTATCCGGCCTCGCTCAAGGCGCGCATCGCGGGCCCGCGCGGGCACCTGGCCAACGAGACGGCGGCGCAGGTCCTCGCCGCGTGCCGGCACGACGGCCTGCGTCACGTGGTCGCCGCGCACCTGAGCGAGCGCAACAACCGCCCGGCACTGGCGCAGGCCGCGCTGGCCGCCGTGCTGGGCTGCCGCGACGACGAGATCGCCGTGGCCGACCCGTTGCTGGGTCTCGGCTGGCGCTGAGCCGCGTGCCGCACAGCCGACCACAAAGACGAAGGCCGCCCGAGGGCGGCCTTCTCACGCGCAGTAACGCTTGCCGAAGAAGGATTACTTCTTGGCAGCGTCCTTGACGGCAGCGGCGGCGGCCGACGCAGCGTCGGCAGCGGCACCGGCGGCGGCCGACGCGGCGCTCGCGGCGGCTTGGGCAGCGGCGTCGGCAGCGCCGGCGGCCGCCGAAGCGGCAGCCGAGGCAGCCTCAGCGACCGGAGCCGGCGCGGGGGCGGCGGCCGGAGCCGGAGCCGGCGCGGGAGCGGCGGCTTCCTTCTTGCCGCAGGCGGCCAGAGCCACAGCAGCGATCAGGGACGCCATCAGGAGCGACTTTTTCATGGTTTCCTCAGAGGTTGGATCGATCGAATACCGGTGATTCGGGCACGCCCGGGGGACGCAAAGAGCCCGGCCCAGGAAAGACAAGGGGCGCCTGCGCGCCTCCTTTGCCTAGCCCGCGAGTATAGCGTTCACTAGGGGATTCCCTAGAGCCCCAGGGTGGTCGCGGGAAAGGCCTCGCTCGATCGTTGCGAAATCGCGTCAACGAGTTCGCGCGCGCGGATCGCATCGGCCGGATCGTGCGAGACGCTGCCGCGCACGTGCTCGCGATCGAACAGGCGCACCGTCACCACGCCGGGGGCCAGCAGCAGGGTCGGCATCTCGCCGGGCTCGAGTTCCTCGAGCTGGCGGCACTCGATCACGTGCGACCACTGCCGCCGCCACTCGACGAAGCGCGCATGACGACGCAGGACGGCGTCGTAGGTCTGCGCGAGCATCGTGAGCTTGCGGTGCGCCATCGCCCACGCCGTGAGGCTGTCGACCACCGCGCGTTCGCCGATCGGCCAGTCGGCGAAGTCGGTGTCGGCGATCCAGACCTCGCGACAACCCGCGGCCGCGATCTCCGCGAAACCCTCGCGCAGCGCGTCGAGGAACTCCAGTCGTGTCGTCAGGATGCGATGGCGTGGCGTGTCGTCGTTCATCGTGTCCCTCGCTCGTCGTGCCCGCGGGCGTCGAGTGGTTCGCAACCCGCATCGTGCCCTGAATCGCACGCCGCGTGCAGCCATCCCGCCTCGGCCCAGCGGTCGAGCAGCGCACGCGCGTCGCCGCCGAGCGCCGCGACCCCGCGCGCGTCGAGCCGTCGCGCGTCGGCCAGCGATCGCATCAGGCGCGCATCGCGACCTGCCGCACGATACGCCTCGCCGTTCACGAACAGGTGGCGATCGTCGTACAGCATGCGGGTGCGCGCGTCGAGCGTCACGCCGCAGCCCGGCGGCACGGCCGCGCCGCCGTCGAACCACACGTTCGGCTTGGGCTCGCTCAGGTATTCGCCGAGTGCGCGCGCGCGCGCACCGCGATCGTCGGCCAGGCGCCGGACCGCCTCGGCCGCGAACGCCGCCAGCGCCTCGGGCAGGCGCGCCGGATTCCCGACGGCCGCCTGCGACGGGTCGCGGTACAGCGGCCCGGCCTCTTCGACCTGATCGGCCATGCGCGCCGTCAACTCGCGCGCGAGTTCGCCGCGGCCCGGCGCGCGAAAGCCCACCGAGCAGGTCATGCACTCGCCCTCGGCGATGCCGTCGTGCGCCCAGCGCGGCGGCAGGTACAGCAGGTCGCCGGGCGCGAGCCGCCACTGCTGCTCGGGCACGAAGTGCGACAGGATCTTCAGCGGCACGTCGTCGCGCAGGGCCGGATCGGCGAGCCGCCCGACGCGCCAGCGGCGCACACCGCGCACCTGCAACAGGAACACGTCGTACGAGTCGAAGTGCGGCCCGACGCCGCCGCCGTCGGTGGCGTACGAGACCATCAGGTCGTCGAGCCGCGCATCGGGCACGAAGCGAAAGCGCGCGAGCAGCTCGTGCGCGGCCGCCACGTGCAGGTCGAGGCCCTGCACCAGCAGGGTCCTGCCGCGCTGCGCGAGCGGCGGCAGCGCGCGACGCGGCAGCGGGCCGCGCCGCAGGCTCCACGCGCCGCGCGCGCCCTGCACCACGAGGCGCGACTCGACGTCGTCGCGCGCGGCCAGCGCGAACAGCTGCGCGCGCGTCACCGGCGGCGGCGCGTCGAAGGCGGCGCGCACGAGCAGCGGCCGCTTCTGCCAGTGCGTGCGCATGAAGCGCCGCGGACTCATGCCGCCCAGCAGCGCGAGCGGTGCGTCGATGTCGATCGGGCCGGTCGTGGCGTGCACGTTCATCGTGGTCGAAACGGTGGGGTGATTGTGCGATCATCTTTCGCATGCCCATCGCCTCACCGTGCGTGGTCAGCCTGACCTGGCGCCTCGAAGACACGCAAGGCCACCTGATCGACGAACTGACCGAGCCGACCGAGTTCTTCTTCGGCGGCGACGACCTGCTCGCGAAGGTCGAGGAGGCCATCGCCGGCCAGGACGTCGGCTTCGAGGCGAGCCTGCATCTCGAGCCCGAGCACGCCTTCGGCGACTACGACCCCGGGCTCGTGTGCTTCGAGCAGCGCTCGCTGTTCCCCACCGAACTCGAGCCCGGCATGCAGTTCGACGGCCTGCCGGAGGGTTTTGTTTTTAAGGATACGGCGACCACCGAGATCTACACCGTCACCGAGGTCTACCCGTCGCACGTGGTGCTCGACGGCAATCACCCGCTGGCCGGCATCGCGCTGCGGCTGCACCTGAAGGTGCGCGACGTGCGCGAGGCGACGGACGACGAGATCGAGGCGCGCAGCGTCGGCGAGCCGGTGTTCACGGTGCTCAACACCGCGCCGCCGGGCAGCCGCATGCACTGAGCGAGCGCTCAGCGCTGGCCGGTCGAGCCGAAGCCGCCCTCGCCGCGCGACGAGGCCGCGAAGTCGTCGACGCGCCGGAAGCTCGCCTGCACCACCGGCACGATCACGAGCTGCGCGATGCGCTCCATCGGCTGCACCGTGAACGTCGCGACGCCGCGGTTCCAGCACGAGACCATCAGCGGCCCCTGGTAGTCGCTGTCGATCAGCCCGACCAGGTTGCCGAGCACGATGCCGTGCTTGTGGCCGAGCCCCGAGCGCGGCAGGATCATCGCGGCCAGCCCGGGGTCGCCGATGTGCAGGGCCAGCCCGGTCGGTATGAGCTGCGTCTGGCCGGGCTCGAGCAGCAGCGGCGAGTCGATGCAGGCGCGCAGGTCGAGCCCGGCGCTGCCCGGCGTCGCGTAGGCGGGGCGCAGTTCGTCGAAGCGCTCGGCCATGCGCGGGTCGAGCACCTTCACGTCGATGACGGTCATGCGGAGGATCGGGGTGCGATGCGGGGGGGCAGGCGCTGCGCGATCTCGCGCACCAGCGCGCGCGCCAGGGTGAGCTTGTCGGCGCGCTCCATCGCGCGGTCGCCGGCGGCGTCGACCAGCAGCAGCGCGTTGTCGTCGCGGCCGAAGGTCGCCGGGCCGAGGTTGCCCACGATCAGCGGCACGCGCTTGCGCTCGAGCTTCTCGCGCGCGTGGCGCGCGAGGTCGTGGCTCTCGGCGGCGAACCCGACGCAGAACGGCGGGCTCGGCAGCCCGGCCACGGCGGCGAGGATGTCGGGGTTCTCGGCCAGCTCGAAGCTCGGCGCGACCTTCTTGCCGTCCTTCTTGATCTTGCGGTCCGACGAGCTGGCCGGCCGCCAGTCGGCCACCGCGGCGGTGGCGACGAACACGTCGTGGCGCCCGGCCTCGGGCAGCACCGCGTCGAACATCTGCTGCGCGCTGCCGACGTCGATGCGCGTCACGCCGCGCGGCGTGGGCAGGTGCACCGGACCCGCGACGAGGGTGACCGTCGCGCCGGCCTCGTGCGCGGCGCGCGCGATCGCGAAGCCCATCTTGCCGCTGGACAGGTTGGTGATGCCGCGCACCGGATCGATCGGCTCGAAGGTCGGCCCGGCGGTGATGAGCATGCTGCGGCCGGCGAGCGGCTTGTCGGACAGCTGCGCGACGATCTCGTCGAACAGCTCCTCGGGCTCCAGCATGCGCCCGTCGCCCACCTCGCCGCAGGCCTGGTCGCCGCTGGCCGGCCCGAGCAAGCGCGCGCCGTCGGCGACGATCTGCGCCCCGTTGCGCTGCGTGGCCGGCTGCGCCCACATCTCGCGGTTCATCGCCGGCGCCACCAGCAGGCGGCAGCTCTCGATCGGCCGCGCGAGGCACGCGAGGCCGAGCAGTTCGTCGGCGCGGCCCTGCGCGAGCCGGGCGATGAAGTCGGCGCTGGCCGGCGCCACCACCACCGCGGCGGCGCCGCGCGTGAGATTGATGTGCGCCATGTTGTTGGGCTCGCGCGCGTCCCACTGGCTGGTGAGCACGGCACGACCGGACAGCGCCTGCATCGTGACCGGCGTGATGAACTGCATCGCCGCGTCGGTCATGACCACGTGCACCTCGGCGCCGGCCTTCACGAGCAGGCGCGTGAGCTCGGCCACCTTGTAGCAGGCGATGCCGCCGGTCATGCCGAGCACGATGCGCCGGCCGTCGAGGTCGAGACGTTCACTCACTGGAACACCCTGGAGCTGATGCGCAGAGACTGTAGCTCAGCGCTCGAGCAGCCGGCGCGACAGGTAGCTCGCCACGTCGACCAGCACCACGAGCGCGATCATCGCGAGCAGCACCGTGGCCGTCTCGCGCATGTGGAACAGCCCCAGGTGGTACGCCAGCATCTGGCCGAGCCCGCCCGCCCCCACGACGCCGAGCACCGCCGCCGCGCGGATGTTGTTCTCCCAGCGGTACAAGGTGTAGCTGATCACCTGCGGCCAGATCTGCGGCAAGGTGGCGTAGGCGAACACGCGCAGCTCGCCCACGCCGCGCACGCGCAGCGCGAACGCCGGTCCCGGCGGCGCGTTCTCCAGGCTCTCGGCGAACAGCCGGCCCAGCACGCCGGCGGTGTGCAGCGCCAGCGCGAGCGTGCCGGAGAACGGCCCCAGGCCGGCCGCGATGAGCAGCAGCGCGGCCCACACCAGCTCGGGAATGCTGCGCAGCGCGTTGAGCAGCAGGCGCGCCACGGGCTTCAGGCGCGCCGGGTCGTCGGCGTGCTTGCGCGCGGCCGGCAGCGCCAGCGCGAGCCCGAGCACTGCCGCGAGCAAGGTGCCGAGCAAGGACATCGCGAAGGTCTCGAGCGTCGCCTGCCACGTCTTCGCGAGAAAGCCGGCCGATGTCTCCGGCGGCCAGAACTCGCGTGCGAAGCGGCCCATCGCGTCGGCCGCGCCGGGCGACGCGAACTCGCGCCAGCGCAGGTCGAGCGTCGCGAAGCTCGCCAGCACCAGCGCGGCGAGGCCGACCATGAACCAGCACGCCTTGCAGCGCGCGCGCGCCAGCAGCGCGCGACCGGCCGAGCGCAGCGAAGCGCTCATCCGAGCTCCTTGCGCAGCCACGCGCTCAGCCGGTCGGCGGCCGCGACCAGCAGCATGAAGATGACGAGGATGGTCGCCACCTCGCCGCCGGCGAACATCTTGGCGGCGGTGTCGAGCTGCTGGCCGAGGCCGCCCGCGCCCACGAAGCCGAGCACCACCGACGAGCGGATCGCGCACTCCCAGCGGTAGACCGTGTAGCTCACCAGCTCGGTCGAGCTCTGCGGCAGCGCGCCGTAGAAGAACGCCTGCAGCCGCGACGCGCCGTTGCGCAGCAGCGCCTGCGTGGGCGCAGGGTCGGCGCTCTCGAGGATCTCGGCGTACACCTTGCCGAGCATGCCGCCGTAGGCGATGCCGATCGCGATGACGCCCGAGGTCGGCCCGAGCCCGACCACGCGCACGAACACGAGCGCCCACACCAGTTCGGGCACGCTGCGCAGCGCGATGGCCACGCCGCGCGCGCACTGCCGCAGCGCGAAGGGCAGCGGCCGCATGCGACCCGGCAGCGCCGAGACCGACAGGCGCGCGGTCGACAGCAGGGCCAGCGGCACCGCGATCACGAACGCGAGGCTCAGGCCCGCGGTCGCGATCGCCACCGTGCGCCAGGTCTCCAGCGCCATCAGGCGCAGGAACTCGGCGTCGAGCCGCGGCGGGAAGAACTCGCCGAGGAAGCGGCCCGTCACGCGCAGGCTCTGCGGATCGGCCAGCAGCCAGGGCCTGAACTCGGTCCACACGAGCAGCGGCCACAGCAGCACCGCGCCGACCAGCACCACGCCGACGCGGCGCCACACGGCCGGGTCGCGTGCCGACGGGTGCGGCGGCGGGGGTGCGACGGCGTTCATCGGCGGCGGGCCGCTGCGTCAGCGGCAGGTCATCGTGCGCGCCGCCGGCGGCGCGTCCGGCACGGGTTGCGAGTCGGGCGCGGGAGCGGGTCCGAACAGCTCGTCCTCGTGGTCGGCGTACAGGTGGCGCAGCCGCGCGTCGTCGACCTGCGCGGCCGGCAGGTCGAAGGCCACCTGGCCGTGGCGCAGGCCGACGATGCGCTCGAAGCGCGCCAGCGCGACCTCCACCTGGTGCAAGGTGCACACGAGCGTGGCGCGATGCTCGCGCGCGGCGTCGAGCAGGCTGTCGATGGCCTGCGCGGCGCGCGTGGGGTCGAGCGCCGACAGCGGCTCGTCCACCAGCAGCAGCTCGCTGCCGTGCGCCAGCGCGACCAGCGCGCGCGCGAGGCCGACGCGCTGGCGCTCGCCGCCGGACAGCCGGTCGACGCGCTCGTAGAGCTTG